>NZ_JANCLM010000067.1:0-17732 GCF_024259445.1 Pseudomonas sp. DVZ6 | reverse complement strand
GAAGACAAGGGAAAGATTCTTAAGTCTTACCGTATCCACCAAATAACTTATCCGGTGGGTGAATGCTACGACTGCGGCTGACTTGTTGTTTGTTTGGTTGACGGATTACCGGTGGCGATTTAGATCGCTAAGCCAGAGCCTGGCGGCCTTTCTGCAAGCGGCTCGAATGATTATTGCGCCTTATGAAGCAAACGCACCTTCAACCTTTCTATTGTCCAGCGCCATTTGGGTGTGGTGGGGCGGCAGACGGTGTTTTGGTTGCCGAACAGACCGACTTCTTTGATGGCCTGTTCAACCGGCACGGTTTGCAGCCATTCCAGGGGCACGAAGTACTCGCACAGCGCTGGGTCATTGCTGTGTTCGGCGTGGTAGGTGCCGCGTGTTGCGGCTTGCAGCACCGGCGTATCGACACCGTTGTGGGGCACGGTGAAGTCTGCCGCTGCTGTGGCCCGCCCGGTTACGCGGCCGACGCCGACGTAGCCCTGCTGCGGAATGTTGACCCACACCCGGTCACCGGGGGCGAGCATCTTCAGGCTGTTGCTGTACCAAGTGCCGCCACCGCCACAGATAAAACCAAAGGCTTGCGCATCCAGCCAGGATCGCGTGGAACTGTGGCCAAACGAGCAATAGAATTCACCATTCCATGGCTCGCTCGGGCCATCGCTGCGGGTGTTGCTAGCATTGGCCTGGGTTTCCACAGGGTCGAGCAGCCAGGAGCGGCTGATCAGCTGTTGCGCGCCCTGCTGGAACACCTGAAAGCACAGCACGTTGATGGCGATATCCCGCTCGCTCAGGTACGCTACGATGCGCTCGGTGCTGGCGTCCAGCCCGGACGCGACGATGATGATCTGGTGACTTTGGTTGAGCGCCTCTTCATCCAGCGGCAGGCCGAAATAGGCCTGAAAGTCCGCCGCCAAATCGGCGTTGTGGCGATAGCGTTTGTAGATGGCGGCAATATCTTCGGCGGCTAGTTTTTCCACCCACGAGGCATAGTCTAGCGCCTGCGCCACCACATCACGCGGGGTACGGTCGCGCTTGAGTTCGATCAGCACCAGGGAGGCATCCGGGGCGATGGCCAGTAGATCGATTCGCCCTCCCAGTCCGGTGCTTTCCTGACGGCCGATCAGCATCCATTCCTCCGATAGCAGCCGTGGCGTGCTGACGATCATGTCTTCCAACAATTGCTCGCTGGGCAGGATGCACTCATGCAACTGGCTGGGTTGGCCACCGACCGTCCAGATTTGCGTTTTGATGGGCATGGGGTTGTCCTTAACGTGATGCAGCCTGCGAGTCGCTAGGACAGTGCCTGCTCGACCAGAGTGCTGGCCAGTTGTTCGTTTAGTTGGCGGGCATCGGTTAGGCGGGTTTTTAGTTGGTCGCAGAGGGCCATTAGTTGGTCGACTTTCGCGACTATGCGGTGTTGTTCAGTGAGTGGTGGAATTGGGATAGGTATCTCTTTAAGGCGAGAGGACTTGATACCAGTAGCCGTCATTCCTGTGGCTGCATCTGAAAGTTCTGCCTGAAAGCCAGAGGACATCATTGCCAATTTCAAAAATGGGCCAGTTTGCAATTCGTGGAGTTGAAAACAAATCACGCGTTGAGCCAGTGCGAACCGCTCGGGAATATCAATTATCGCCACGTTACCCATCGGGGCCTCGGTTGTGATAAGAATGTCTCCAGCCCGAGGAAAGCCTCTTGTCATCCAAGACAAGTAGTCCGTATCGGTAATGAACTCTTGAGGTTCTCTGCTGATAAGTCCTGGGCGCACATTTTTCGCAGTAATGAGCGGTACGCCAGATGACGTTTTTGTAGGTGTCCTGCCCCTGTAGTCAATGAACCGGGCAAGATTACCAAGCCGGCAGGACGACCAACCGGCATGCAAAGTGAAGTAGTGTTCGGTCTCTGGGATATCTTCTCTTGCTGTCGTTCTTAGGCTCTCTTCGAAAATGAGTCGCATCTTTTCCTTAGCGATGCGCTTGAGTAATTCACTGGCCGGCTCATCACTGGATTTTTGCGGCACCAGTTTGCCCATCACTGCCAGTTGAAGCAGGGTTTGTTTGAGGGCGTCGATGCTGGGTTCGGTGGTGAGCAGGGTGTGGAAGTGTTCGGCCAGGCGTTGCCAGGCGACGGCGAAGTCGCTGGCGTCGCTAGCTTGGGTCAGGCTGTCGAGCAGCGCCTGCACCAGTTGGGCGTGGGCGCTTTCGGCGTCGGCCTGCTGGGCTTCCAAGCGGTTGCACAGGTCCATCAGTTCATCGACTTTGGCGACGATGCGGTGTTGTTCGGCTACAGGTGGAAGAGCCACCGGAATGCCATTCATTTTGGACTGGTTCATCTTCGGCTGAGCCGTTCCGGTCACATATGGCTTTAGATCAATGGCGTTGAAATAAAGCTCTATGTAGAGAAGTAACTCCTCGCTTATTCCATCAAGCACATGGGCGTGGTTATTCACCCAATAGCGACCGCGTGCCATGAATGCGATAGGCGTACTACGATTTATAAGGTTTGCGCCGTCTTCCCCAACTAACAACAGCGGTTTATCGAACAGATAGCCGTCGATTTTATCGATAACACCTGATGCGCCGTAGTAGTCGAAAACCTTGTCCCGACCTTCTCGTTCGGCTTGGGAAATGGGTACTCGTTCTCCATCACGGCAAATCGTTGCCTCGCCAATTGAGGTTGCAGCCCATCCGACTGGCAATGGGAATGTAATTACCGGTTCAGGTGCATCAGTCAGGTCTTTTTGCTTCTTGATCTTGCCCTCAGCCACCAACCGCGCCTTATCCTCGGCAATCCGCTTTAGCTGCTCGCTGGCCGGCTCATCATTCGAGTCTTGTGGCACCAACTTGCCACGGATCGCCAGTTCCAGAATCAGCTCGCGCAGTTTTTTAATGCCATTGGGCGCGCCGGCCAGTAGTGGCAGGTTTTCGATCAGTAGCGCGGTCATACATCGCGCTCCAGAGCTTCAGCCAGCACCGCCTTGAGCTGGTCACGCAGGTCGCTGATTTCGCCTTGTAGGCTGGCGTAGTTACGCAGCAGTTCGTCCGGGTTGTGGCTAATCTGTTCGCCGATATGCGGGTTTTTGCAGTCGAGGTTCCAGTTGCGGGCTTGCAGCTCTTCGATGCTGACCTGCCAGGCGAATTCGTTCTCCACCCGTGCGGCAAAGCCATCGGCCTCGCTGCCCCACCAGGCTTCTTCCACTGCGAATTCTTCGATGCGCATGGGGCGAGTCTTGGAGTAGCTCTTCACGCCGGCCGGGTACTTGTGTTCGTAGAACCACACCTGTTTGGTGGGCGTACCCTTGGTGAAAAACAGCAGGTTGGTCTTGATGCCGGTGTAGGGGTTGAACACGCCGTTGGGCAGGCGAACGATGGTGTGCAGGTTGCACTCGGAGAGCAGCTTTTCCTTGATGCGGCTCTTGATGCCTTCGCCGAACAGAAAGCCATCGGGCAGCACCACGGCAGCGCGGCCGCCGTCCTTGAGCAGTTGCATGATCAGCACCAGAAACAGGTCGGCGGTTTCGCGAGTGCGGAAAGCGGCGGGGAAGTTGGTTTCGATACCGTCTTCTTCCATGCCGCCGAACGGCGGGTTAGCGACGATGCAATGCACGCGTTCGCTCGGTCCCCAGCTGATCAGCGGTTTGCTCAGGGTGTTGTCGTGGCGAATCTGGCTCGGCACCTCGATGCCATGCAGGATCATGTTGGTGGTGGCCAGCAGGTGCGGCAGCGGCTTTTTCTCCACGCCGAAAATGCTGGCCTGCAAGGTGCGTTCATCCTCGGCGGTTTTCACGTAGCGGCTGCGTTTGTGCTCGATAGCGCAGGTGAGAAAGCCACCCGTGCCGCAGGCCGGGTCCATGACTTTTTCGTCCAGTTTGGGGTCGACCATGCGCACCATAAACTCGGTCACTGGACGCGGGGTGTAGAATTCACCGGCGTTGCCGGCGTTCTGCAGGTCGCGCAGCAGTTGCTCGTAAAGGTTTCCAAACTCGTGGCGCTCTTGGGCTTTGTTGAAGTCCACGCCTTCCTGAATCTTATTGATCACCTGGCGCAGCAACTGACCGGACTTCATGTAGTTGTAGGCGTCTTCAAACACGCTGCGCACCACGAAGGCCGACTGCGTATTGCTGTATTCGTGCAGGTTCTGCAGCTGCGGAAACAGATTGTTGTCGATAAAGTCCTTAAGCGCATCGCCGGTCATGCCCTCCGGGTCGGCGGCCCAGGTGCGCCAGCGGCAGCTCTCGGGAATCGGCGAGCGGTAGTCGTCGTCCATCAGCTCCCATTCAAGCTCGCGATCATCAAAGATCTTCAGGAACAACAGCCAAACTAGCTGGCCGATGCGCTGGGCGTCGCCGTCTACGCCAACGTCTTTGCGCATGATGTCCTGGATGGACTTGATGGTGGAGCTAATGGACATGAAGGTCTCTCAACACGTAACGCAGGGGGGCAAAATTCTACCGGATCGTGGAGGAGACTGCTTTGTCATGTCGTCGGTGCTTAGCCCTTAGTTCGCGTAAAGCTCTCCCTCCAGTTCATGAATCGCCTTGGTGTACCCCGCTTTGCCGCCAAAGGCTTTGACCAGCTCAATAGGGGCACCAATCTGGCTAAAAGGGTCAAGCTGCAGGATTTTGATGTCCTCGATATGCTCGATCCCGGTATCGGCGTATTTATCCAGAAGCGCTTCCAACACCTGGCGGGCTGCGCCAGAATACTTGGCGAAATAGTTGCGCTTTTTTACCTGCTCGGCCCGCTCGTGGCGTGATAAGGCGGGTTGATCGAAGGCTACGTGACAGATCAGGTCGAATGGATCGAGCGGCTTACCCTGTTTCTTTTCTACCTCTTCAGATAAGGCCTCCCACATCACGCCCTGGACGGCCATCTCCTCGATAATGACTTTCTTTTGCTCAGAACCACTCCAGCGTCGGAGGAAGTCGTCCAGTGAGGCGAATTGCTTTTGTACGCAGGTACGGGTGTAGTCGTGTAGTGACTCCGTGATCAACCGGCCATCAGGACCGTAGTACTGCACCCGTTCAGCGACGACATAGACTGGGACGTTGTCGATGACGTACCTGATGCGTTTTTTGCCTTCATCCTCGTCCGTGAAGCCTAAGTCATCAGCCTCGTTATCGTTACCCGCGCTGATGCCCTCTTCATCGGCAATTGGCTCATCCGGCGGTACGGGCGAGTCATCGCCTTCTGGGGCGTAGATCACCACCGGGTCGCCATCGAAAGCCGGGTCGGCAAACAGCTCGGTGGCCTTTTTGAAGTCCATGATGGTGAACCAGTACTTGCCGAATTCCTCGTTGATGCGTGTGCCGCGACCGATGATCTGCTTGAACTCGGTCATAGATTTGATGTGCTGGTCGAGCACGATCAGCTTGCAGGTCTGCGCATCCACGCCGGTGGTCATCAACTTGCTGGTGGTGGCGATAACCGGGTAGCGCTCTTCCGGGTTGATGAAGTTATCCAGTTCGGCCTTGCCTTCCTGATCATCGCCGGTGATGCGCATGACATACTTGCGGTTTTCAGCCACGCGCTCGGGGTTGAGGTTGACTAAGGCTTGGCGCATGCGTTCGGCATGACTGATATCGTCACAGAAGACGATAGTTTTCTGGAATGGGTCTGAGGCCTTGAGGAACTCGGTGACCTTCTGCGCGACCAGTTGAGTGCGGGCCTCAATGACCAGCGTACGATCCATGTCCTTAAGGTTGTAGATACGGTCTTCGACCAGCTCGCCATTTTTGTCGAGCATGCCCTTGGGGGGGCGCCAACCTTGTAGGTCTTTGTCGAAGTCGATGCGCACCACTTTATAGGGCGCAAGAAAACCGTCCTCGATACCCTGTTTGAGGGTATAGCTGTACACCGGGTCACCGAAGTAGGTGATGCTTGATACTTCTTTGGTTTCCTTCGGTGTGGCGGTGAGGCCGATATGGGTCGCGCTAGAGAAATAGTCGAGAATCTCGCGCCAGGCGGAGTCCTCGGCAGCGCTGCCACGGTGACACTCGTCGATCACGATCAAGTCGAAAAAGTCGCAGGAGAACTGCTTGTAGATGTTCATCTCTTCGTCAGTGCCGGTGACAGCCTGATAGAGCGATAGGTAGATCTCATAGGAGGTGTCGATCTGGCGTTTGGCGATTTTGGTCATCGCCTGGCCAAAGGGTTTGAAGTCGTTGTTCTTCGTCTGGTCGACAAGAATGTTGCGGTCGGCAAGGAACAGAATTCTCTTTTTCTGTTTTGACTTCCACAGTCGCCAGATGATTTGAAAGGCTGTGTAGGTTTTGCCAGTGCCTGTGGCCATCACCATCAGGATACGGTTCTGCCCGCGCGCTACCGCCTCAACGGTGCGGTTAATGGCGTTCGTTTGGTAATAGCGCGGCATGCGCCCGGAGCCATCGTCGTAGTATGGCGCTACGATCTTGTGTTGAACCGCAGCATCCAGCCCTTTCCATTGGCAGTAGCGCTGCCAAAGCTCGGCAGGACTAGGGAATTGATCCATGGGCAGGTTCGTTTCTATTTTGCTGCCCGTACCACTGCGATCATGGAAAAGGAAGGCATCGCCATTGCTGGAGAATACGAACGGTACGTCCAGCGCCTCTGCATAGCGAAGAGCTTGCTGCATGCCGGAGCCAACGGAGTGGTTGTTATCCTTCGCCTCGATTACAGCGATAGGCAGGTTGGCCTGATGGTAGAGAATGAAATCTGCACGGCTCGCTTCGCCGCGACTGTGAAGCTTGCCCCGCACCATAATGCGGCCTTTGGTGAAATAAACTTCCTCGCGCACCTGCTTGAGCATGTCCCATCCAGCTTGCTGAATGGCAGGGGAGATGTACTTACTGCAGATGTCCCGCTCTGAAAGTGATTTCTTGTCCATGTCTCACTGTGTCCCTATGACGTGCTGCGGACTTTATCAGAAGGGCTGGAGGCATGCTGCCAGTATCAACAGCGGGGATTCTCAGACTCGACCTTCAGGCCTGCATAGGTCCTGATAGCGGTGAAAATCCAATTGTTATCAGGGATCAAGGCCCGTGCGACCTGTGGGGCGTCCACTACGCGGGACTGGCTGCTCCTTATGACCAGGAACGAGGGCATCTCATGATCTGGCCTCCTGAGCAACGTTAACGGTAAGCGGGTGGTGGCTGCATTGGCTGACGAGACCGGCACCGCGAGATCCTTACCATAAAAGATGAAGGGCGTGGCTTTACCCATGCCCAGCTAGGGGATAAGGTGGCGGGCATTGCAAAATGATGGCACTGCGCGGCTTTCCAGGGATGATGCTACAAAGCTTCGGCGTTTCATTCCCCATCTGGATTTCCATCAATTGTTTGCCACTCGTTTTTAGCATTGGCTGGCCCACCTGGTAGTGAGCGGCGTTGTGAGCGCTACGCGGGAGTGAATTGGTCCAAGCCTAGCTGGCTACAGCGCCGGAAGATGGCTGTCGCCGTGTTGCCACGGTTGAGTTACTTAATCCGATAGGGGTAGTTGAAGTGTTCCGCAAAGATCCAGCGTTCGACATTGGAGTAACTGAATGATTGGGAGTTTTCTCGAGAGCGTGCTGACTACTGCTTCGGCAAGCTCTGTGACTGAGATCTTTATCTGGCTGATGTTCGGCATTGTTTTGATGGCCGTGCGCCAAGGAAAGAGTGGCAGACAAGGGTTGTTTCTGGAACACGCACCGGCAGTGCTTGTCTCGCTGGGCATTCTGGGGACTTTCGTCGGCATTGTGATCGGTTTGCTGGACTTTGATGCTCATGACATCAAGGGCAGTATTGAGGGTTTGCTGGACGGACTGCGAACGGCCTTCATCACCAGTCTTGTTGGTATGACCCTTTCCATTGTCCTCAAAGCACTGGATGCCTATTGGTTCGCTCCGGCTCGGAGCCGCTCGGAGCTGCCGGACAGCATCACGCCGGAGCATATCCATGGCGTGCTGACTCAGCAGGTTAAATTGCTGGAAGGGCTCAACCAGTCGCTTGCCGGTAATGAGGAAGGTTCGGTGGCGGGTCAACTTAAGCTGATGCGTAGCGACGTTGGCGATTTTCGCAGCGCCCTAGATCGCACTCATCGCGAGTTCCAGGACAAGCTTTTCGTGCAGCTCAATCAATTTGGCGAGATGCTGGCCAAGTCAGCCACAGAGACGGTGATCGAGGCGCTTCGTCAGGTGATTCAGGATTTCAACAAACACTTGGTGGACCAGTTTGGCGATAACTTCAAGGCGCTGAATGAGTCTGTCGTTAAGATGAATGAATGGCAGGAGCTCTACAAACAGCACGTCGAATCGCTGGAGGCGCGCATCGAGCTGGCGATCAACGAGCTGGAGCGCACCGCGACAGCAAATGAGGCCATTAGTCGTTCCCTGTCCACTTCGGAGCAGTCTATCGGCACCATTGAGGGTCATTGCCAGAGCATTCCCATGGCCATCGGCCAATTGGAGCCAGTATTGCAAGCCAACCAAAGACAAGTTGGAGTGCTTGAGGAGCATCTCGGTACATTTGTCACGATGCGCGACCAGGCCATTAGCGCGGTACCGCAGCTGCAGCAGCATATGGAAACACTCTCCGGCCAGCTTGCTGAAGGCGTGAAGAGCGTCATGACTACCATGCATGAAGGCGCGCAGGAGTTCGGCCGCTCGGTTGACCTCACTAATGCTGCATTGACAGAGTCAGCCCATGTTGTGAGTAGCAAGTCTGAGCAGATCGCCGAGAACATGCAGGATGCCGCTCAGGAATTCGGCTCATCGGTGCGTGGCACACTCGACAGTATGCTGGATACTTCCAAAACGCTGGAGCAACAGATGGGGCTAGTAGTCGAGAAAGCCGCTAGCTCCATGGCAGAGGCGTTCCGCCATGCAACCGGCAAGATTCAGGAGGGTCTGACCGGGTCGGTAGAGGCCACCATGAATACTTTGCGTGCCAGTGTAGAGGGCAGTCTAAGCCACACCGAGGCGCAGATTCAGGGTTCGGCCAATCGCACCATGAGCGCGGTCGAAGCGCAGGTGCGTGAAGCCACTGAGCGAGCCAGTGCCTCGCTGCAAATCCAACTTAACGCTATGGATCAGGCCATTGGTCGCGAGCTGGAGAAAGTCTTCAAAGAAATGGGCTCGGCACTGGCCACCATCTCACGACGAATTGCCGATGATCATGCTGAGCTCACGCAGCGGGTACGTGCCTGATGGGGAGTCTGGATAACCTTTTTCGCAGCAGTGGCTCGAAGAATGATGATGCCGAACACTGGATTGGCATCTCTGACTTGATGTCAGGGCTGATGATGATGTTCCTGTTCATTGCCGTGGCTTATATGTACTACGTGCAGGTCGAGAGAAACAACATCAAGGAGATCGCAGTTGCTTACAAGGACACTCAGGTAGCGATCTACAATGACTTGGTCAGCGAGTTCGCAGCGGATCTGTCTCGTTGGAATGCAGCCATTGAGCGTGACACCCTGGAAGTCACCTTCAATAATCCAGAAGTCCTGTTCCGTTCCGGGTCGCCTGAGCTAAACCCGCAGTTCAAGATGATCCTGGCCGACTTTTTCCCGCGTTATGTGACGGTGTTGTCTCGTTACCGCACAGCCATTGAAGAGATTCGTATCGAAGGTCACACCAGCAGCGACTGGGGAAACCTTCATGGTGAGCAAGCATATTTTCCCAATATGGCGCTTTCTCAGGACCGTACGCGGTCTGTGCTGCAGCATGTGTTGTCGCTGCTGACGGGAGGATCTGATAGGGAGTGGGTCCGTTCAAGCTTCGCTGCGGTGGGCTACTCTTCGTCTCGGCGCATTGTTGATAGCGATACCCAGCAAGAGAGCAGCGCCCGGTCGAGGCGTGTGAATTTTCGAGTGATCACTAATTCTGAACTGCAGATTCGCAACATAATTGAGAGGCTCGATGGAAATCAGGGCTGATTTTTCCGAGCTGTGGAACCAAGTGAAGCGGCTTAGCGATGCCCAAGTTGAGTTCGACTGGGTGGCAGCCGCGCAGCTTGATCCCATCGATATTGAGCTGCTGGAAGGGCGTGAAGTTAGGCTGGAAGATCTGGATGTCATCAACGGGTTGCTGAGTGTCGATGGCCGCCAGGTACTGCTCTATATTCCTGACCAGTATTCTCCGGTTGATGTGGTGCAAGCCTCTCCCGACAAAGGCAAAAGGTTCCATGTGGCGGATTGCAAGACTCTGGCGGACATGCGTGGAAAAGGGCGATTCGAGCGATATGTGGTAACCAATAACCTGACGGGCATCTTCCCGATAAGCGGTAAGAACAGTCGCGGACTCTCGGAGGAGTTGGACTCGCGCTTGATGGTTTGCAGGAACTGTTTAGATAAGCTCAATTATCAAAATTACTGCCACGATTCCACACGCTCAAATATTTGGCAAGGTTTTGAAATTGCGCGTTTCTTTGAAACCTACAGCACTAGCTTCACCTATCTGCCTCGTAATCTTACGCAGCGCGCTATTGGAAATGATTACACGAAGGATTGGGGCGACGTCTCGACCAATGTACGGCGGCACTGTGGTTTCAAGTGCGATGGCTGTGGTTTGAATCTAAGTGAGCACCGGCATCTATTGCATGTACATCATGTCAACGGGCTGAAACAGGACAACAGCAGTGTGAATCTCCGGCCATTGTGTGCAGATTGCCACCGTAAGCAGCCGTTGCATGATCACATGTTCATATCTATGAAGGATATGCAGTTGTTGACCCGCCTGCGCCGTGAGCAAAGCATCCTCGCAGGTGATTGGATGCAAGTCCTTGAGCTGGCGGACCTTTCTGTGCGGGACGCCTTGATGCATGCGAAGCATAGAGGTTTTGAGGTGCCAGAAGTCGGCTACAGGCTGGTGAGCCAGGATCGGGTCACTACTTTTGATGTGGAAGTAGCCTGGAAGCAAAGACGTGTCGCCATCAGTGTTGCTGATGCCCCTGTAATGGCAGATTGGACTATTGTTAGCCCGGCTGATTTTATACGGAATTTTTCATGAAAATTAGACCTGCTGGCTCGCACTGTAATGAGAGAGAAACTGATCTCGCTCTGCCTTGAGTTATGGCTTTGAGGCCATTGGTGTGTCTGAATAATGCAGCAGCATATTTTCTACCCGTCCCCGTCAAAAATTTTGAGAAATTTCCCACCGCGCTAGCTGTTGCTAATTAATCCACCCTAAGGCTACAGTCCCCAAGTCGCAGCAAAATCTGCGACCAGGTGTAGGAACCTGCTGGTAAACTTGGCGCTCGCACTAGGCGCCCCATCACAACGGCTGGCGCCTTTTTTGCGTCTGCTGCGATGTCATGGCGGCTGTGTGTGGGCAGGCTTCGGCCTGGCCGGGTTCCAAGTTTCCCGGTATTCCTACCCCACACATAGCTGCCACCCAATCCCGTAGGAAGGATCGTGGTAGCTCCAATCTCAAACTTGGAGTCTCATGCATGCTTATTCGCATTCTGAGCAGGATCCTCGCATCCGCTCTCCGCCGCCCAACCCCCGCAGCCAGCCCATCCCCAACCTTCTACCCGATCGACTGCCACTCCCTCGCCACCCGCGCCACTCGGGAGGTGCCCCATGTCTGACCATGAACGCCTGTCTACCCTCCAGAGCTACGTCTGGACCCTCGAACTGCTCGGCGAGGCGCTGGTCCAGCATGACGAGGTGCTGGAGTGCGAGCACAACCCGCAACTGAGCTTTCGCAATACGGCGGGGATTCACCAGGCGATCCGGATCATCAGCCGGTTGGCCAGCGAGCAGTTCAGCAAGCTGGAGGCGATGAAGGAAAAGGGGGAGAGGTGACGGCGTGGTGTCGGTGCCGCTGAGACACTGAATCCCAGGCACAAAAAAAGACGCCCATCGGGCGTCTTCTTTTTTAGGATTTGGTGGAGCCGGGGGGATTTGAACCCCCGTCCGCCAGTACTCCGCTGTCGGTACTACATGCTTAGCCGTGTCTACTGATTTAATCCGCAGCCGCCCGACGGGCAGGGTGCTTTGGATGAGTTGGGTAAGTTTTAGTCGCTTCGCCCCCAACGTGCTGCACGACGATCCTGTTCTGTATGACAATCATTTCGGGTTTACAGGCATCCCCTGATGATTGCTGGAGCCGAAGCTACCAGGAGAACGGGCTAGGCTGCTTACGCAGCGATAGCGTAGTCCTCGATGTGGTCGTCATTGGCAACTATAGAAAGTTGCAACAGTGGATTTACGAGTTCTGTTACCAACTCGGCATGCACCTAGAGTTTCGCTACCGGCGTCGAATCCTAATCGGCCCCACACTCAGCTCTAGCTGAACGCGCTTTTCAGCACGCAAGGCCGAGTATACGCGCTTACGCGGGCGGCGTCGACAGATGGTTCGGCCGCCCGCGCTGGCGCAGGGCTCAGGTACCGCTGCCACCGGCCGAGCCGCTGCCTTTCTCGGTCTTGTCCAGGCGCTCGAGCACCTTGCTGGTGATGGCGATGCACTCCTTGGTGTCGCCTTTTGCCTGGGCGGCCTTGGCCTGGTCCACATGCTCGGTGATGGCCTTGTCCAGGCCTTCGGAGGTGGCGCCGGCGGTGGCCATGCTGTCGTCGATCTTCTGCAGGTTCATGGCGCACAGGTCGTCGGCGGCGAACACAGGCGAGGCCAGCAGGGTGGCGGCCGCGAACAGGGCGGATAGCGCAGTGCCTTTCATGGGAGTCTCCTTGTGAGGCCTCGGGAGGTGGGCCTGATCGGTGGACTGTGCGGGTTTGCGCGGGGTTCCATTGGGGTGATGGCCTGAGGCATGTGCGATACCTGTAGGCGATCGCCCAGCCCTTGGGGGCCGCGCTCCCACGCTGCCTCAGTCAAATCAAAGAATTATGTTTTGTGCCATGAGAGATCGCCCAGCCATTTGGGGCTGCTCTGTCGAGCAGGGAACTGTTATCTCTGTGGGAGCGGGCTTGCCCGCGAACACCGGCGGAGCCGGTGCCATATACCGCGCTGGATTCTTCGCGGGTAAACCCGCTCCCACAGGGGCAGGCTAAATCACTGGGTTGCGTGTTGTTCCGTACGAGCGACCTTGTGCCGCGAAAGGGCTGCGCAGCAGGCCCGGGGCATTAGCGTCGGGGCACAGATCGCGGGGCCGCTTTGCGGCCCTTTCGCGGCACAAGGCCGCTCCTACACACGAGAGGGGTAGGGCACATCAGGGCAATAAAAAACCCCGGCACGGGGCCGGGGCTTTTTCATCACGCTAACGCGATCACTCCTGGTTGGCCAGTTTGTGCTCGAGGTAGTGGATGTTGACGCCGCCTTTGCAGAAACCTTCATCACGCACCAGGTCGCGGTGCAGCGGGATGTTGGTCTTGATGCCGTCGACGACGATCTCGTCCAGGGCATTGCGCATGCGCGCCATGGCTTCGTCGCGGTCCTTGCCGTAGGTGATCAGCTTGCCGATCAACGAATCGTAGTTCGGCGGAACCGAGTAGCCGCTGTACAGGTGCGAATCGACGCGCACGCCGTTGCCGCCCGGGGCGTGGAAGTGCTTCACCTTGCCTGGGCTCGGGATGAACTTCTTCGGGTCTTCGGCGTTGATCCGGCACTCCAGCGAGTGACCGCGGATCACCACGTCTTCCTGGCGGAACGACAGCTTGTTGCCAGCGGCGATGCTCAGCATCTCCTTGACGATGTCGATGCCGGTGACCATTTCCGAAACCGGGTGCTCGACCTGGACGCGGGTGTTCATCTCGATGAAGTAGAAGCGGCCGTTCTCGTACAGGAACTCGAAGGTACCGGCACCGCGGTAGCCGATCTCGATGCACGCGTCGACGCAACGCTTGAAGACTTCCTGACGGGCCTTCTCGTCGATGCCCGGGGCCGGGGCTTCCTCCAGGACCTTCTGGTGACGGCGCTGCAGCGAGCAGTCACGGTCGCCCAGGTGCACGGCGTTGCCCTGGCCGTCGGACAGTACCTGGACTTCCACGTGACGTGGGTTGGTCAGGAACTTCTCCAGGTAGACCATCGGGTTGCCGAACGCGGCACCGGCTTCGGTACGGGTCAGCTTGGCCGATTCGATCAGGTCTTCTTCCTTGTGCACCACACGCATGCCGCGACCACCACCGCCGCCGGCGGCCTTGATGATCACCGGGTAACCGACCTCGCGGGCAATCGCCAGCGCGGTTTCCGGGTCTTCCGGCAGCGGGCCGTCGGAGCCCGGCACGGTCGGCACGCCCGACTTGATCATCGCGTCCTTGGCCGACACCTTGTCGCCCATCAGGCGGATGGTGTCGGCTTTCGGGCCGATGAAGATGTAGCCGGAATTTTCCACCTGCTCGGCAAAATCGGCGTTTTCCGCGAGGAAGCCGTAGCCCGGGTGGATGGCGGTGGCACCTGTCACTTCGGCGGCGGCGATGATCGCCGGGATGTGCAGGTAGGAGTCCTTGGACGATGCAGGGCCGATGCAGACCGACTCGTCTGCCAGGCCCAGGTGCATCAGTTCACGGTCGGCCGTGGAGTGCACGGCGACGGTCTTGATGCCCAGCTCTTTGCAGGCACGCAGGATCCGCAGGGCAATTTCCCCACGGTTGGCGATCAGGACTTTTTCAAGTTTCCCAGACATCGTTGGTTCTCCGCGAATCAAACGATGGTGAACAGCGGCTGGTCGAACTCAACCGGCTGGCCGTCTTCCACGAGGATGGCGTCGATCACACCGCCGATCTCGGATTCGATGTGGTTCATCATCTTCATGGCTTCGACGATGCACAGGGTGTCGCCTTTCTTCACGGCCTGGCCGACTTCGGCGTAGTTTGGCGAAGTTGGCGAAGGCTTGCGGTAGAAGGTACCGACCATTGGCGAGCGAACCACGGTGCCTTTCAGGGCCGGAGCAGCGGCAGCGGCTTCAGCGGCTGGAGCGGCGGCGGCAACAGGTGCAGCAGCGGCAACCGGAGCGGCCATCGGGGCCGGGGCGGCGAAGTACTGGGCGCCGGCCGGGGTCTTGCTGTGACGGCTGATGCGAACGGACTCTTCGCCTTCCTTGATCTCCAGTTCGTCGATGCCAGACTCTTCCAGCAGTTCGATCAGCTTCTTGACTTTACGGATATCCATTAATCAGCAACTCCCAAGGTTCGGTCGGGGACGTATTTTTAAAACGTGTCGAAAACGTTTCTTCATGAGCCTCGGCCAAAAAGGGCCAAGGCCTTGTGCCATCAGGGCTGTGCGTTGGCAGCCAGGTGTTCCAGCGCGGACTCCAGGGCCAGCCGGTAACCGGTGGCGCCGAGGCCGCAGATCACTCCTACGGCAACATCGGAAAAGTAGGAGTGGTGGCGGAACGGTTCACGCTTGTGCACGTTGGAGAGGTGCACTTCGATGAATGGGATGCTCACCGCGAGCAATGCGTCACGTAATGCGACGCTTGTGTGGGTGAAAGCGGCCGGATTGATCAGGATGAAGTCCACGCCTTCGTTGCGCGCGGCGTGGATGCGGTCGATCAATTCGTATTCGGCATTGCTCTGCAGGTATTGCAGATGGTGGCCGGCGGCGCGGGCGCGCTGCTCCAGGTCCTGATTGATCTGGGCCAGGGTGGCGGCGCCATAGTGGCCCGGTTCGCGGGTCCCGAGCAGGTTCAGGTTGGGGCCGTGCAGCACCAGTAGGGTTGCCATCTGCGATTCCTTGGTTTTGTAGGGCAATTCGACATAGCGCGGCGACTATGCCGCAAGCGGCGCTGAGTGTCCAGTTCCCGGCAATAGCCAGCACGATGTCCGAGATTCGCGCAAAGTATGTGACCAGATGATTAAGTCTGGTCACCGCTGCGGGGTTTTTTCACTGGACGCGGGAAGTTATAGCCCGAGTTGGCCGCGCACGCGCGTCAATACCTGGGCGAAATCGCCGGCGTTTATCTCGCCGATGACCCGATCGGTGGTCATTTCGCTGCCGTTCGCGGCAAAGAACATCAGCGCGGGAGGGCCGAACAGCCGGTAGCGGTCGAGCAGGGCGCGTTGTTCGGCGTTGCTCTCGGTGATATCGAAGCGCAGCAGGCGGAAGGCGCCCAGTTGCGGCTGGACTTGCGGCGCATTGAGCACTTCGTGCTCGATCACCTTGCAGCTGATGCACCAGTCGGCGTACCAGTCGAGCAGCACCGGCTGGCCGGCGGCCTTGGCCTCGGCCAGGGCGGCGTCGAGGGCGGCGGGGGTGGTAAGGGTCTGCCAGGCGTTGGCCTTGGTCGGCGCGACGCCGCTGGCCGCGACTGGTGGTGGCAGCGGGTGCAGCGGGTCGCCCTGGCCGCTCAGTGCGCCATACCAGCAGGCCAGGGCGTACACCAGCAGCGCCAGGCCCAGCAGTTGCGCCAGGCGCTGGCGTGGGGTCTTGACCACGAACTCCAGGGCGCCGAGGAACAGCGCCACGCCGGCGGCCAGCAGGCCGACCAGCAGCAGGGTGGCCGGCCCCGGCAGCACGCGGCTGAGCAGGCCGATGGCCAGGCCCAGCAGCAGCACGCCGATGGCGTTCTTTACCGTGTTCATCCATGGCCCGCTCTTCGGCAGCCAGGCCGCGCCGCCGGTGGCCACCAGCAACAGCGGCGCGCCCATGCCCAGGCCCAGGGCGAACAGTTTCAGCGCGCCGCCCAGGGCGTCGCCGCTGGCGCTGATGTACAGCAAGGCGCCGGCCAGCGGCGCCGACACGCAGGGCGAGACCAGCAGGCTGGAGAGCACGCCGAGCACCGCCGCGCCGAGCAGCGAGCCACCTTTGGTGCGGTGGGCGAGGTTGTCCAGGCGGCTGCTCAGGGCCTGTGGGAGCTTGATGTCGAACAGGCCGAACATGGCCAGGGCGAACAGCACGAAGAACGCGGCAAACGGCACCAGCACCCAGGCCGATTGCAGGCGCGCCTGCAGGTTCAGACCGGCGCCGAACAGGCCCATCAGCGCGCCGAGCACGGCGAAGCTTGCCGCCATCGGCAGCACGTAGGCCAGTGAAAGCGACAGCCCGCGCAGGCCGCCGACCTGGCCGCGCAGGACCACGCCGGAAAGGATCGGCAGCATCGGCAGCACGCACGGGGTGAAGGTCAGGCCGACCCCGGCGAGGAAGAACAGCAGCAGCGATTTCCAGGTCCAGCCCTGCTCGGCGGTTGCCGGCAGCGGGGCGCCTTGGCCGTCGATGCTCAGCCGCGCGGTTTCCGGCGGATAGCACAGGCCCTTGTCGGCGCAGCCCTGGTAGCCCACCAGCAGGGTGAAGGTGCGTGGGTCATTGCGTGGCAGCTCGATGTCGAGCACGCCGTGATAGACCTCGACATCGCCGAAGAACTCGTCGTGCTTGGCCTCGCCCTTGGGGATGTTCGGCGCGCCCAGGCGGATATCCGCGGGCTCGGTACGGAACTGGAAGCGGTGGCGGTAGAGGTAGTAGCCGTCGGTGGCGACGAAGCGCAGCTTGACGGTCTGGGCATCGGCCTGGACCAGGCTGAGCTTGAAGGCTTCGTGCACCGGCAGGAAGTCGGCGCTGTTGGAGGCGGCGCCGAGGGTGGCGCTGGGGCGGTTGTCGAGCAGGCCCGTGGCGAAGACGGGGCTGGCCAGCAGCAGGAACAGCAGGAAAAACAGGCGGCGCATGGCGGACTCGCGAGGTGGAACGTGGCGGCATGATAGCGGAGTTGGTCGAGATTGGGGCCGCTTTGCGGCCCATCGCGGCACAAGGCCGCTCCTACAGAGATGCGCGAACCCTGTAGGAGATCGCCCAGCCCTCCGGGCTACGCTGTCGCGCAGGGAACAGAGTTCCAGCGTGGGAGCGGGCTTGCCCCGCGATCACCGGCGTAGCCGGTGCCAAACGCCGCA
>NZ_JANCLM010000066.1:0-18082 GCF_024259445.1 Pseudomonas sp. DVZ6 | reverse complement strand
GCGGCCTTGTGCCGCGAAAGGGCTGCAAAGCAGCCCCGGCAATTCCAAGTCAGGCGCTAATTTTTAATGCCTTGAGAGGGCTGGTGCTCAGGGCACCCGCACACCTTCCTTGTGCAGCATGTCCACCAGTCTAATCAGAGGCAGCCCGATCAGGCTCGTGGCATCGCAGCCATGGGTGCTCTGGAACAGGCTGACCCCCAATCCCTCCGCCTTGAAGCTGCCGGCGCAGTCCAGCGGCTGCTCGGCCGTCACATAGCGCTCCACGCGCTCCCGATCCAGCTCGCGCATCGTCACGGTAAACGGCACGCAATCGACCTGGCAGTGGCCTGTGGCGCTGTTCAGCAGCGCTAGCCCGGTGAGGAAGGTGACCTGCTGCCCGCTGGCCTCCAGCAACTGCTCGCAGGCGCGTTCGAAGGTGTGGGGCTTGCCGAGGATCTGCTCGCCCAGCACCGCCACCTGGTCGGAACCAATGATCAGGTGGTCGGGGTGGCTGGCGGCCAGGGCTTCGGCCTTCTGTCGGGCCAGGCGGCGGACCAGCTCGACGGCGGGCTCGTCATCGAGGCGCCGTTCGTCAAGGTCGGGGCTCGCCCAGGTGAAGGGCAGGCGCAGGCGGGTGAGCAGTTCGCGGCGGTACGCAGAGCTGGAAGCCAGTAACAAGGGAAGCATGGTAGACTCCTGGGCAATTACCCCGAATTCTAACATGCGAGATGGCACCTAATTTCCTTTGACAGGGAGGGGGTGCATCCCTAGAATGCTGCGCCTATGTTGAATGACCCGATTCCACCTCACGTTGACCCGCGCAAATTGGCTGATCGTGGCGTAACCCTCGAAGGTTCGCTGCAACTCGCTGATTTGGAAAGACTCTGCGACCCGCTTTCCGACAATGTCGGTACGGTGCAGGCGAAGTTCGATTTTGAACGAGATGAACAGCACGTGGTGGTTATCCACAGCGCGCTGGATGTCGAAGTCAAGATGGTTTGCCAGCGTTGTCTTGAGCTGGTCACCCTGCCGATCCACAGCGAATGTACATACGCCGTGGTGAAGGAGGGTGCGAACACCCAGTCGTTGCCGAAAGGCTATGACGTGCTGGAACTGGGCGAAGATCCTTTGGATCTGCAGGCGTTGGTCGAGGAAGAGCTGTTGCTCGCCCTGCCGATCGTGCCTGCTCATCATCCGGAAGAATGCCAGCAGCCGGCGGGACTCGATGAGCCCGAGCCGAGCAAGGACGAGGTATCGCGGTCCAACCCGTTCAGTGTATTGGCGCAGTTAAAGCGTGACCCAAACGTTTAGGAGTTAATCAATTATGGCTGTTCAGCAGAACAAAAAATCCCGCTCTGCCCGTGACATGCGCCGTTCGCACGACGCCCTGTCGGCAGAAGCTCTGTCGGTAGAGAAGAGCACCGGTGAAGTACACCTGCGTCACCACGTATCGCCAGAAGGCGTATACCGTGGTCGCAAAGTGATCGACAAGGGCGCCGACGAGTAATCCTTGTCCGCTCAGATCATCGCGATCGACGCAATGGGCGGGGACTTCGGTCCCCGCAACATTGTCCAGGCTAGCATTGCCTGCCTTTCGGCTAACCCCTCGCTGCACCTGACCCTCGTCGGTCAACCCTCCCTCCTTGAAGATCTGCTCAGCGGCCTTGCGGCTGCGGATCGCGCGCGCCTGCAGATTGTCGCGGCCAGCGAAGTGATCGGCATGGACGAGCGGCCATCGCAGGCGTTGCGGGGCAAGCCGGACTCGTCGATGCGCGTCGCCCTCGAACTGGTGCGTGATGGCAAGGCCCAGGCCTGCGTGAGTGCCGGCAATACCGGTGCGCTCATGGCCCTGTCGCGCCTGGTGCTCAAGACCCTGCCCGGCATCGATCGCCCGGCGATGGTGGCGGCGATTCCGACCCAGGCCGGCTATTGTCAGCTACTCGACCTCGGCGCCAATGTCGATTGCAGCGCGGAAAACCTCTACCAGTTCGCCGTGATGGGCTCGGTGGCCGCCCAGGCCCTGGGCGTGAACCGGCCGCGGGTGGCACTGCTCAATATCGGCACCGAGGACATCAAGGGCAACCAGCAGGTCAAACTGGCCGCCAGTCTGCTGCAGAACGCCCGGGGCCTGAACTACATCGGCTTCGTCGAGGGCGACGGGCTGTACCGTGGCGAGGCGGACGTGGTGGTGTGCGACGGTTTTGTCGGCAATATCCTGCTCAAGTCCAGCGAAGGCCTGGCAACCATGATCGGTGCGCGCATCGAGGCGTTGTTCCGTGGCGGGCTGCTGGCGCGGGCGGCGGGGGCCATGGCCATGCCGTTGCTCAAGCGCCTGCAGGCCGACCTGGCGCCGGCGCGACACAATGGCGCAAGCTTCCTGGGGTTGCAGGGCATCGTCATCAAGAGTCATGGCTCGGCGGGCGTGCAGGGGTTGCAGAGTGCGATCCAGCGGGCGCTGATCGAGATCCAGGAGAACCTGCCACAACGCCTGCACGGGCGTCTGGAGGACTTGCTGCCGTAGCCTGCGCCGGCCTCTTCGCGGGTAAACCCGCTGCCACAGGTGCCCTGCAACCTTCAGGCCTGTGGCAATCCTGTGGGAGCGGGTTTACCCGCGAAAGGGCCGGCACAGACAAGCAAAGATCTTAGGCATATCGCCGATGAAGTGCTTAAATGTGACCGCTTGGTCTGTGTATCCATCCAAGCTTTCAGATTCTGCGTCCAGCCCAGGGCTTGGCGCACCCTATCCGACGACAAGATCATAAGGGCTTGTTCAATGTCTGCATCCCTCGCATTCGTCTTTCCTGGTCAAGGTTCCCAGTCGCTGGGCATGCTCAAAGAGCTGGGCGCCGAAAAACCGGTAATCGTCGAGACCTTCAAGGAAGCGTCCGAGGCCCTGGGCTATGACCTGTGGAAACTGGTCCAGGAAGGCCCGGAAGAACAACTCAACCAGACCGACAAGACCCAGCCGGCCATCCTGACCGCCTCGATCGCCCTGTGGCGCCTGTGGCTGGAAGAGGGTGGCGCGCAGCCTGCGTTTGTCTCCGGTCACAGCCTGGGTGAATACAGCGCCCTGGTCGCCGCTGGCAGCCTGTCGCTCAAAGACGCCGTGCGCCTTGTCGAGCGCCGCGGTCAGCTGATGCAGGAAGCCGTGCCGGCCGGTCACGGCGCCATGGCCGCGATCCTCGGCCTGGACGACGCGGTCGTGGTCGAAATCTGTGCCAAGGCCGCCGAAGACCAAGTGGTCAGCGCGGTGAACTTCAACTCCCCTGGCCAGGTGGTCATTGCTGGCAACAAGGCGGCGGTGGATCGCGCCATGGAGCTGTGCAAAGTGGCTGGCGCCAAGCGCGCCCTGCCGCTGGCGGTCAGCGTGCCATCGCACTGCGCGCTGATGAAGCCGGCCGCCGAGCGTTTCGCCGAGTCGGTCAATGCCATCGAATGGAAGGCCCCGCAGATCCCGGTGGTGCAGAACGTCACCGCCGCCATCGCCGCCGACCTCGACGCCCTCAAGCACGATCTGCTGGCACAGCTGTACCAGCCGGTACGCTGGGTCGAGTGCGTGCAGGCCCTGGCCGAGCGCGGCGCGGTGAACCTGGTCGAATGCGGTCCGGGCAAGGTCCTGGCCGGCCTGAACAAGCGTTGCGCCGACGGCGTGACCACCTACAACCTCAACACCCCAGACGCCGTCGCCGCCACCCGTGCGGCGCTGGCCTGAATTCGGAGAAGCTTGCATGAGCCTGCAAGGTAAAGTTGCACTGGTCACCGGCGCCAGCCGTGGTATCGGCCAGGCCATCGCCCTCGAGCTGGGCCGCCAGGGCGCGACCGTGATCGGTACCGCCACCACCGCTTCTGGCGCCGAGCGCATTGCCGCCACCCTGAAAGAGCACGGCATCAACGGTACCGGCCTGGAGCTGAACGTCACCAGCGCCGAGTCCGTGGAGGCGGTGCTGGGCGCCATCGGTGAGCAGTTCGGCGCACCGGCCATCCTGGTCAACAACGCCGGCATCACCCGCGACAACCTGATGCTGCGGATGAAGGACGACGAGTGGTTCGACGTGATCGACACCAACCTCAACAGCCTCTACCGTCTGTCCAAGGGCGTGCTGCGCGGCATGACCAAGGCCCGCTGGGGTCGTATCATCAGCATCGGCTCGGTGGTGGGTGCCATGGGCAACGCCGGCCAGGCCAACTACGCCGCCGCCAAGGCTGGCCTGGAAGGCTTCAGCCGTGCCCTGGCCCGTGAAGTGGGCTCGCGTGGCATCACCGTCAACTCGGTGACCCCGGGCTTCATCGACACCGACATGACCCGCGAACTGCCCGAAGCGCAGCGCGAGGCCCTGCAGAAAGAGATTCCGCTGGGCCGCCTGGGCCAGGCCGAGGAGATCGCGAAAGTGGTTTCCTTCCTGGCTTCCGACGGCGCAGCCTATGTCACCGGCGCCACCGTGCCGGTGAACGGCGGGATGTACATGTAAAAACCGCAACTCAATGTGACGGATTGCTTCAAAAAAGAGTCATACTGCGAGCCTAAAATCCGTTATAAAGCTGCAACCAGATTCCGGGCAGAGGGCCCGGTGGCCTGGTGGAAGGCGCGTTACGCTTGAAAAGCAGGCGTCTTCCTATAAACTTGGTCACCGGCCAGCTGCCTGACATATGTCCATTAGGAGTGAAAACTAGGTATGAGCACCATCGAAGAACGCGTCAAGAAAATCGTCGCCGAGCAACTGGGCGTCAAGGAAGATGAAGTGAAGAACACCTCTTCCTTCGTTGAGGACCTGGGTGCCGATTCGCTTGACACCGTTGAGCTGGTGATGGCTCTGGAAGAGGAATTCGAGACCGAAATCCCTGACGAAGAAGCCGAGAAGATCACTACCGTTCAAGCTGCCATCGACTACGTCAACGCCCACCAGGCCTAAGACGTTTCAGTCGACGCTACTTGTCGGGAAAAACCGCACTGCCGTCGCCGGCGTGCGGTTTTTTCTTTGCAAGCCCTGCAATCAGCGGAGTCTGTTGCCAGGCCATTGGCCGCGCCAGTGCACTGGCAAGAGACTCTGTAATTTGGAAATGAGGAGAGTACTGTGTCGCGTAGACGCGTCGTGGTCACTGGTATGGGTATGCTGTCGCCACTGGGTACCGATGTACCGAGCACCTGGCAGGGCATTCTGGCTGGCCGCAGTGGCATCGGTCCGATCGAACATACGGATCTGGCTGCCTACTCCACCCGTTTTGGCGGCTCGGTAAAGGGCTTCGAAGTCGAGCAGTACCTGTCGGCCAAGGAGGCCCGCAAGCTCGACCTGTTCATCCAGTACGGCCTGGCGGCCGGATTCCAGGCGGTGCGCAACGCCGGCCTGGAAATCACCGACGCCAACCGCGAGCGCATCGGCGTGGCCATGGGTTCGGGCATTGGTGGGCTGACCAACATCGAAGAGACCAGCAAGACCCTGCACGAGCAAGGGCCGCGCCGGATCTCGCCGTTCTTCGTGCCGGGTTCGATCATCAACATGATCTCCGGCTTCCTGTCGATCCACCTGGGTCTGCAAGGGCCGAACTACGCGATCGCCACCGCCTGCACCACCGGTACCCATTGCATCGGCATGGCCGCGCGCAATATCGCTTACGGTGAAGCCGACGTGATGATCGCCGGTGGCGCCGAAATGGCCGCCTGCGGCCTGGGCATGGGCGGCTTCGGCGCGTCCCGCGCGTTGTCGACCCGCAACGACGAGCCAGCCCGTGCCAGCCGCCCGTGGGACAAGGGCCGTGACGGCTTCGTGCTGTCCGACGGTGCCGGCGCCCTGGTGCTCGAAGAGCTGGAGCATGCCAAGGCCCGTGGCGCCACCATCTACGCCGAGCTGGTCGGTTTCGGCATGAGCGGTGACGCCTACCACATGACCTCGCCGCCCGATTCCGGCGAAGGTGCCGCCCGCTGCATGGCCAACGCCTTGCGCGATGCCGGCATCCAGCCTGAGGACGTCAGCTACATCAACGCCCACGGCACCTCGACGCCGGCCGGCGACATTGCCGAAGTGGCCGCGATCAAGCGCGTGTTCGGCGAGCACGCCTACAAGCTGGCGGTCAGTTCGACCAAGTCGATGACCGGCCACCTGCTCGGCGCTGCCGGCGCGGTGGAGGCGATCTTCAGCGTCCTGGCGATCAACAGCCAGATGGCGCCGCCGACCATCAACCTGGACGAGCCCGACGAAGGCTGCGACCTGGACTTCGTGCCGCACCAGGCGCGCAGCATGCCGATCGACGTGGTGCTGTCCAACTCGTTCGGCTTTGGTGGCACCAACGGCTCGCTGGTATTCCGTCGGTTCGCCGACTGATGCACAGCTGGATCGATGGCCAGGACGCGGCTGCGGT
Source organism: Pseudomonas sp. DVZ6 (assembly GCF_024259445.1). NCBI lineage: Bacteria > Pseudomonadati > Pseudomonadota > Gammaproteobacteria > Pseudomonadales > Pseudomonadaceae > Pseudomonas > Pseudomonas sp. DVZ6. Next base: position 11,749 of record NZ_JANCLM010000066.1, on the reverse strand, counting down.
CAATCTGCAGAATCGTGGCCTGGCCTACGGCGATGGCCTGTTCGAGACCATTGCCGTGCGCGGCGGCAGGCCCAGCCTGCTGGCCCTGCACCTCGACCGCCTGGCGCTGGGTTGCCAGCGCCTGGCGATCGAAGCCGATCTGACGCTGGTTCGCAATGAACTGTTGCAATTCGCCCAGTTGCTGGGCGAGGGCGTCGCCAAGCTGATCCTGACCCGTGGCGACAGCCAGCGCGGCTATGCCCCGGTGGCTGGCGCCCAGGCGCGGCGCATTCTCCAGGGCAGCCCCTTGCCGGCTTATCCCGCCGAAAACGCCGAACAGGGCGTGCGCCTGTACGCCTGTCAGACGCGGCTGGCGGAACAACCGCTGCTGGCCGGGCTCAAACACCTCAACCGCCTCGAGCAGGTGCTGGCCCGTGCCGAATGGCAGGATCCGGCGTTTGCCGAAGGCTTGATGCGTGACGGCCAAGGGCGGGTGATCGAAGGGGTGTACAGCAACCTGTTCCTGGTGCGTGACGGCGTGCTGCTGACCGCTGAGCTGAGCCGTTGCGGCGTGGCCGGGGTGATGCGCGCGGCGTTGCTGGAGCAGGCGGCGTTGCTGGGCATTGCCACCCAGGTGCGGGACTTGCCGCTGGAGGCGCTGGAGCAGGCTGACGAAGTGTTCGTCTGCAACAGTGTCTACGGCATCTGGCCCGTGCGTGAATTCGCCGCGCTGAACTGGCCGGCCGGGCCGCTCACCCGTAAACTGCAGGCCGTTGCCCGTACGTTACTGGATACCTGATTCGTGAGACGCAAATTCCTGCTGCTGCTGGAAATGAGTTTGATCCTCGCCGGCCTGGCACTGGGCTGGGCCGCCTGGAAGGTCAACTCGGTCCTGGAGCAGCCCCTGCAAGTGGCGCAGGAGCGCCTGCTCGACGTGCCCAGCGGCACGACGCCCAACCGTATGTTCTATCGCATGCAGGGCGAAGGCCTGCTCGACGATCCGCTGTGGCTGCGCCTTTACTGGCGCTTCAACATGGCGGGCACGCCGCTGCATACCGGCGAGTACCGGGTGACCCCGGGCATGACCGTGGGGCAGCTGTTCGACGCCTGGAAGCGCGGCGACGTGGTGCAGTACAACATTACCCTGGTCGAGGGCTGGACCTTCCGCCAGGTGCGTGCCGCAGTCGCGAAGCACGAAAAGCTCAAGCACACCCTCGAGGGGCTGTCCGATGCCGAAGTGATGGATAAGCTCGGCCATACCGGTGTGTTCCCCGAAGGCCGCTTCTTCCCCGACACCTATCGCTTCGTGCGCGGCATGAGTGACATCGAGCTGTTGCAGCAGGCTTATATGCGCCTGGACGAAGTGTTGGCCAAGGAATGGGCCGAGCGCAGCACCGACCTGCCGTATCGCGACCCGTACCAGGCGCTGATCATGGCCTCGCTGGTGGAGAAGGAAACCGGCATTCCCCAGGAGCGCGGGCAGATCGCCGGCGTGTTCGTGCGGCGCATGCGCCTGGGCATGATGCTGCAGACCGACCCGACCGTGATCTATGGCATGGGCGAGCGCTACAACGGCAAGATCACCCGCGCCGACCTGCGCGAGCCGACCCCCTACAACACCTACACCATGACCGGCCTGCCGCCGACGCCGATCGCCATGGTCGGGCGCGAGGCGATCCATGCCGCGCTCAACCCCAGCAACGGCTCGAGCCTGTACTTCGTCGCCCGCGGCGATGGCAGTCATGTGTTCTCCGACGACCTGGACGATCACAACAGTGCGGTGCGTGAGTTCCAGCTCAAGCGGCGGGCGGATTACCGTTCCAGCCCCGCGCCGCAGAACGCGCCTGAAGAGGCTCCGGCCGATGACGTCGCTGCACCTGCAGAGCCTGATTCCAAGTCTTCGGCGCCAGCGACGGAACAGCCCTAGGCTCTATGACAATGGCGTCGTGGCGTTCAGCGGCGGCGCGTATTGGTCCGGTTACCTCGCCACACTGCGAGGGTGTCAAGTTCTCAGGGAGAGCAGGTGCTAAAATCTTTCGCTATTTCCAATACTTCACTGAGCGCTCACGTTGATTTATACGATGAGCGTGCGTCCAGATTTGGAACCTGGATCTCTGTATTGATTGGCCAGAATGGCAGTCGTAAGAGTTTTATCTTGCGTCAGATTCTTCAAGCGGCCCTGGATGACATGGCGGCTGGCAAAAAACGCAACTCAGACTTGGCAATGCCCGGCTGGGAGGACGGTGCGCCGGCAAACGTGATCTGTATATCGGGTACTCCGCTGGATCGTTTCCCAAGGGCGCAGATGCTGATGCTCGGCAGCCAAAAAAAGCAGGGGCAGGCAAGATACCTCTACCTGGGGCAGCGCGCGGCAAACGGTATGGCCGGTATCGCCCAGAGTGAGCGAGCGCTGATGGTGGCCTTGTTCTTGAACGCCGATCAGCTCCGTGCCAGGGCTCATATATTCGAGCGGGTTTTCAATAATGTTGGGTTCGCGCCAAGAATCGACATATCCCTCAAGCTTGGAAAAGAGCTGGAGCGGCATGACAGTGACTGGGTTAATGCTCATCTCAGTGTGAGATACGTGGCAAAGGACGCCATTGAGGATTATGCCAGGAAAGCCATCGCTGACTATTGTCAGGCGGCCCCTGTGGAGCGCCACAGTCCCCGGCTACAAGCGGTACTCAATAAGGTCAGCGGTTTTGATTTTACTATCAATGGTATTTTCAAACTCCTGGATTGGTTCGATCACGCCCCTCCTTGCCTGGTGTTCGAAAAGGGTGAAATTCGCCTTGCTTCGCCGGTTTGGAAGGACTGGGGTATTGATGAACTGGAGGTTTTCGTACGCGCAGGCCTTATCGAAGTGTCCCGGACACGATTCTTCAAGCAGAGCCATCACTCGGAGAGCGCTCGCCAAGGGCAGGGTATGCTCGAGCTTCCGGGCGATCATCTCAGTTCTGGCCAATGGAGCTGGCTCGCGGGACTGGTCGGGTTGGCGGCACACATCACCGACAGCAGCCTGGTGTTGATCGACGAGCCTGAGAATAGCCTGCACCCTCTTTGGCAACAGCAGTACATCACCACGCTGAACGCTGTCATGAGAGAGTTCCGGGGGGCGCAGGCCATGGTGGTGACTCATTCGCCTATTATTGCCTCTGGTGTCGAACCTGGCTGCGGGCAAGTTCAGGCGCTGATCGACCTTGGTGTGAACGAGGCGGGTCAGCAGCTCATCGAGTCCAGAAGTGTGCCAGACACCTACGGGTGGAGAGCATCTGATGTCTACGAGGCCGCGTTCGATGTGCCATCGTCGCGGGCACCCTTTTTCACCCTCACTGCAGATGTTGCGCTGGCACTCATTCGCGAAGACAAGCGGATGAGCGTTGCAGAAAATCGGCTGTTTCAGGAAGAGCTTACCCAGTGTCTGGCCTCGCTACCGCCGGTCGATCCGCTGCGGACCGTCTTGAGCCAACTGCTTGATGAGTTGCGCAAGCGCACCGGGCATGGAGTTGGGTGAATGTTTGAAACTATCACGCTCACTGACGAAGATGAGCCACTGTTGGCGTCGATCCGGGCGTATTCAGGAAACGTGTGGTCGACACCCCATGAGTTGAAGGCATACCGCAGCCGGCTGCTGAAGCTTCAGAATTACCGCTGCGCTTATTGCCAGCTCGCGATCGAGGCGGATGAGGTCGGGCATCGAGAACTGGATCATATATTGCCCAAACTGGGTACGAAGAACTGTACGGATGAAAACGGCAGAAGCAATGAGTATGCACGGCGTCAGCACACGTATGGCTACTCACAGTTCACCTATGAACCACTGAATATGGTGGTGATCTGCAAGATCTGCAACTCGTACAAGAAGAGCTTCGACCCTTTGCGTGACCGGACGAATGTCTACACCAGTGACACCTATCCTGACCCTGCTGCCATACAGTGGTTTTACCCATACACCCAGCGTTATTCCGGCCATATCAGTCGAAGCGAGAATTGGACTTACACACAACGTTCCCCAGAGGGCGATTACGTTATCCGGGTTTGCCGGCTCGATCAGGCTGAGGGCCTGAGCTCCAGGGCTGCAGTGCGTGCCTTGATCAAGGCACGGCAGGCTGGAAGCCTTAGAGACGCTGTGATGGATCTGGCCGGGGATGTCCGGGCGCAGCGGTGCAGCTTTGATCACGCGGTCAGTGCCGTCGAGATGGCAGTTGATATCGACCGTCCGGTAGCGAATGAGCTGATCCGGCTCTGGGTGGAATTTCGCGCCAAAGGCACCATGCTGCTGGCTGAAAAAGCAGAAGCGCTACTGGTGGCCCTTGTTGCTGATGAGGATATCGATACCGACGACGCGGCTGGCATCCTCAAGGTATTGACTTGCTGCACAGAGGCTGCGACATCTTCCACGCGCTCATGACCCGTTCGGCGAGCACATCAATTGTCTGGTCGTTGTCGATCAGAATGTCTTGCGGTTGTATCTCGATGCCTGACTCTGAGCTGTGAGGATTTACCCGTTGCGGATTTGGGCGCCTGATGTGCCAGATCCTGCCATTGTGTTGGCGCAGGTAAGCTGCTTCGTTCTCGTAGCGAATATCTTTGATGATGATGGTGTGGGCCTCATCCGGGAGCGATGAGAGGGGGCGTGAGAGTGCCACCGTCGAAGCTGCCCGTCGAACTGCATAGTCGCTGTACAGCGCCAATGCTCTGGCGCTGAGAAACTCCACAGCGCTGCGTGGTGTGATCGACCAGTAAGGATCGATCTGCCCGCTCAGCCGTTCGTCCCAGAGCTGCGCATCACTAAAACCGAAGAAGGCTTGGGCTGCCAGTCTGAACGGGGCCTGCGTCGCGTTCAGGTCGACGACAAAACCGTCATCGGTCGCCCGACCGGCAGGTGGGTTGATGGCCAACTCTGCGCGCATCAGCCAATGGTCGGCAGTGCGTTCGCGCATCCACTCGGTGCCCACTTGCTGGAACAGTTCTCGTGGCGAACGTTGCCACAGTGCAATGGGCTGCTCTTTAAGATCATCCGACCACGTCTGCTCGTCGCTTAACCCCCATAGCGCCTGGCAACCCATTTTCAAGGGGTCTGCCAGTGCGTATGCCGCGACACCTGGTTGCTTGAGCAGTACGGCGGCAACGGTGTCTTTCCCTGATCGGGCGGGGGCGGCCAGGCCGATGATTGTCCTCACGAGGTCTCCAGTATGTTTGGGCAGGGAGAAACGCTAGAATGCGCGATTTAGCGGCGATTTTAGTTTGCCTGGTGAAATGATTGCAAAACCTCGCGCCTGTTTGCACAGGTATGGTCGAGATTCAAAGAGAGGTCCGCATGGCTGAAGCCTACCCCTGGCAGCAGGCGCTCTGGCAGCAATTGGCCGGGCGCGCCCAGCATGCCCATGCCTACTTGCTGCACGGGCCCCAGGGCATCGGCAAGCGCGCACTGGCCGAGCGCCTGATGGCGCGGCTGCTGTGCCAGCAGCCGCAGGGCCTGGATGCTTGCGGCCAATGCAAGTCGTGCCTGTTGCTCAAGGCCGGCAGCCACCCGGACAACTTCGTACTGGAGCCGGAAGAGGCCGACAAGCCGATCAAGATCGACCAGGTGCGTGATCTGGTGTCATTCGTGGTGCAGACCGCCCAGCAGGGCGGGCGCAAGGTGGTGCTGATCGAGCCGGTGGAGGCGATGAACATCAATGCCTCCAACGCCCTGCTCAAGAGCCTGGAGGAGCCCTCCGGCGATACCGTGCTACTGCTGGTCAGCCACCAGCCCAGCCGCCTGCTGCCGACCATCAAGAGCCGCTGCCAGCAGGTTGCCTGCCCGCAGCCGAGCCTGGAGCAGAGCCGCGCCTGGCTGGCCGCCGCCCTTGCCGACAGTGGCGAGGAGGAGCGCGAGGAGCTGCTGACCCTGGCCGCCGGTTCGCCGCTGATGGCCGTGAGCCTGCAGGCCCAGGGCGTGCGCGAGCAGCGGGCGCTGGTGACCGAGGGGGTGAAGAAGCTGCTCAAGCAGCAGCAGTCGCCCAGCCAACTGGCCGAGGCCTGGAACAGCGTGCCGTTGCTGTTGCTGTTCGACTGGTTCTGCGACTGGTCGCACCTGATCCTGCGCTACCAGTTGACCCAGGATGAGGAAGGACTAGGCTTGGCCGACATGCGCAAGGTGCTGCAGTACCTGGCGCAGAAGAGCCGCCAGGGCAAGGTGCTGGAGGTCCAGGCGTGGATCCTCGAGCAGCGCCAGAAGGTGCTGGGCAAGGCCAACCTCAACCGTGTACTGCTGCTCGAAGCCTTGCTCGCCCATTGGGTGCAGCTGCCGGGCATGCGCTGATTTCCACCGTTCATTCATGTGTGTCGTGTTCCCATGCTCGTAGATTCCCATTGCCACCTCGACCGTCTCGACCTGAGCGCCCACCAGGGCTCCCTCGACGCCGCCCTGCAGGCGGCCCGTGAGCGCGGAGTAGGGCACTTCCTGTGCATCGGCGTGAGCGCCGAGAACGCCGGCGCGGTCAAGGCGCTAAGCGAGCGCTACGCCGACGTGGACTGCTCGGTGGGCGTGCACCCGCTCGACCTGGCGCCCGGGGAAACGCCGGCCCTGGAGTGGCTGTTGCGCGAACTGGCCCACCCCCATGCTGTGGCCATTGGCGAGACCGGGCTGGACTACCACTACGAGCCAGAGGCCGCCGAACTGCAGCAGGCCTCGTTCCGCCTGCACCTGGAGGCTTCGCGGCAGACCGGCAAGCCGGTCATCGTGCACACCCGGGCGGCCCGCGAGGACACCCTGGCGCTGCTGCGCGAGGCCAACCTGCCCCAGGCCGGGGTGCTGCACTGCTTCACCGAGGACTGGCCGATGGCCAAGGCCGCGCTCGACCTGGGCTACTACATTTCGCTGTCCGGCATCGTCACCTTCCGCAATGCCGACGCCTTGCGCGAGGTGGCCCGGCAGGTGCCGGTGGATCGCCTGCTGGTGGAGACCGACTCGCCGTACCTGGCGCCGATCCCGCACCGCGGCAAGCCGAACCTGCCGCAGTACGTGCGGGAAGTGGCCGAGTATGTGGCGTCGTTGCGTGGGGTGAGCTACGAGCAGTTGGCCGAGCAGACGACCAGCAACTTCAAGCGACTGTTCCCGCTGGCAAGGGTAATCTGAGGTCGCCGTGCTGACGCTATCGCGGGGCAAGCCCGCTCCCACGTAATGATCGAACTCGTGGGAGCGGGCTTGCCCCGCGATAGCATTGGCCCAGGCAAATCTGAAGCCGCCTCCCCATGCACCCCGAACCGGGCAAAAAAAACCCGGGTTCTGGGGGGGGAATCCGGGTTAAGACCATTAGGAGTAAAACAAAGGCACACGCTCCCTGGGTACCTTTATCGGCGCGCCACTTGGGGGTATGCGCCGCGCCAACACTTCAAGTATTGGCCAGGATTGGCGCCCCGCCAGCAGTGATTGATCGTTTTTTAAACAGATTTGGAATACGTCCGCAGTCCCTTGCGCGTTCAATGCATGGCAATCTGTCGGACCTGTCGCAGTACTTCGTCGATCAGGCGGCGGTCGGTATAGAAATGTGGGGAAAACCGTACCCCGGGGCCGCGTACGGCGCATATCACCCCGTTTTTGCTCAGGGCTCGATAAATGTCGGCGTTGGCATGACCATCCAGGCTGAAACTGACGATGCCGGCCCGCCGTGAAGGATCATCCGGGCTATGCAACTGCGCCCCGGGGATGGCCGTCAGCCCTTGATGCAGCTGCTCGACCCGCTGCCCCAGCTGTTCGGCGACCACCGTCATGCCAACCTCCTCCAGCAGCGACAGGCTGGCCTCCAGTGCGCAGGCGCCGAGCATGTTCGGGCTGCCGCACTCGAAGCGCCGCGCACTGCGCGCCGGTTGCCACTGGCGGCGTTCGAAATCGCCAAGGTGTTCGAGCATGTGCCAGCCATAAGCGTGCAGCTTCAACTGCCGGCGCAGCTCGCTGCGGCAATAGAACACTCCCAGCCCCTCGGGGCCGAGCATCCACTTGTGGCCGTCGGCCATGGCGAAGTCGCATTGGTAGTGCTGCACATCGAAGGGCAGGGCGCCGACCTGCTGGATCGCGTCGACGCAGAACAGCACGCCGCGTTGGCGACAGGCGGCGCCCAGGCGTGCCAGGTCCAGGCGCAGGCCGCTGGCGAACTGCACGGCGCTGACCGACAGCAAGCGCGTTCGCGGGCCGCAGGCGGCGAGCAGTGCCGCTTCCGGATCGGCGACGGCCAGGCCTGCCTCGACCACTTCGACCCCGCGATCAGCCAGGGCCTGCCAGACCACGCGGTTGGAGGGGAACTCCTCGTCGCTGATGACGACCTGGTCGCCGGGCCGCCAGTCGAGGCCGAAGGCCACCAGCGACAGCGCCTGGGAGGTGTTGCCCACCAGGGCGATGTCGCCGGTGCTGGGCGCATTCAGCAGGCGTGCCAGGCGCTCGCGCAGGCGGCGCTCGGTGGCCAGCCAGGCCGGATACTCGCGGGCGCCCAGACGCACGTTTTCCTGGGCGAAGCGCGCCACGACCTCGGCGGTCCGCCGCGGCCAGGGGGCGATCGCCGCGTGATTCAGGTAGCACAGGCCCGGCGCCTGCTCGAACTCATCAAGAAACACAGACATGGTTGGAAGATCCGTGCAATTTGCCGCCAGTTAGGCATAATAATCCGCTTCGATTGTCATCCCAGTCCTTCTTTATGCAGAAAGAACCTCGCAAGGTCCGTGAGTTTCGCCGTCGCGAACAAGAGATCCTCGACACGGCGCTCAAGCTGTTTCTCGAACAAGGTGAAGACAGCGTCACCGTCGAGATGATCGCCGACGCCGTGGGTATCGGCAAAGGCACGATCTACAAGCACTTCAAGTCCAAGGCGGAGATCTACCTGCGCCTGATGCTCGACTACGAGCGCGACCTGAATGAGCTGTTGCATTCGGCCGACGTCGACCGTGACAAGGAAGCCCTGTCGCGTGCCTACTTCGAGTTCCGCATGCGCGACCCGCAGCGCTACCGGCTGTTCGACCGCCTGGAAGAGAAGGTGGTCAAGGGCAACCAGGTGCCGGAAATGGTGGAGCAGCTGCACAGCATCCGCGCCTCCAACTTTGATCGCCTCACCCAGTTGATCAAGGGGCGCATCAGCGAGGGCAAGCTCGAGGACGTGCCGCCGTACTTCCACTACTGTGCGGCCTGGGCGCTGGTCCATGGCGCGGTGGCGCTGTACCACTCGCCGTTCTGGAGCAATGTGCTCGAGGATCAGGAAGGTTTCTTCCAGTTCCTCATGGACATCGGCGTGCGCATGGGCAACAAGCGCAAGCGCGATCCGGAAGCCGCGAACTAAAGCCGTTCAAGCAGCGCCCACCGCACATCCGGCGGGCGCCTTCGCTCAAGGCTTCGCCGGGAAGGCTTGCAAAAACCTGATTTTTGAGTCAGGTTTTGCCCGCCAGAATCTTCCACGCCGGAGTCATCCATGATCGTCGATCGTCAAGGCAGGCGCTTTCGCAACCTGCGCGTCAGCCTGACTGCTGCCTGCAACTATGCCTGCACCTACTGCGTGCCCGATGGCAAGCGCCTGGTGGCGGCGCAGGACGAGCTCACGGCGGATGCCCTGGCCCGGGGCGTGGCCTACCTGGTGGAGGCGGCCGGGGTCGAACGGCTGCGCATCACCGGCGGCGAGCCGCTGGTCAGTCCAAGGCTGGAAGCCTTTCTCGGCGCGGTGGCGGGCCTGGGGCTCGACGACATCAGCCTGACCACCAACGGCCAGCTGCTCACCCGCAAGCTGCCGCTGCTGCGCGATGCCGGCATCCGCCGGCTCAACGTTTCCCTCGACACCCTCGACGCCAGTGCCTTTCGCCGGATCGCCCGGGGTGGCGACCTGGCCAGCGTCTTGGCGGGCATGGCGCAGGCCAGCGCCGCGGGCATGGCGATCAAGGTCAACATGGTGCCCATGCGCGGGCAGAACCTCGATCAGGTGCTGCCTTTGCTCGACTACTGCCTCGAACGCGGCTACGAGCTGCGCTTCATCGAGCTGATGCGCATGGGCCACCTGGCGCGCGACGGCAATGCTTTCCTGCAGCAGTTCGTCGGCCTTGAGCAACTGCTGGCGCTGATCGGCCAGTCGTACAGCTATGAGCAGGCGCCGCGCCCGCTGGATGCCACGGCCCTGCGCTACCGCATTCCCGGCAAGGGCCATTTCGGCGTGATCGCCAACGAGAGCGTGCCGTTCTGCCGCACCTGTTCGCGCCTGCGGCTGTCGTCCACCGGCTGGCTGCATGGCTGCCTGTCGTCGAGTAACCGTCACTTTGTCGGCGACCTGCTCGACAAGCCCCGCCATCAGGCGCTTCCGGCGCTGCAGCGGCTGCTGGTGAAGGCCCTGGCGGACAAGCAGGATGTGGCGTTTTCCGGCGATGTGATGGTGATGAAGGTGATCGGCGGCTGACTCTGGCGCAAAAGCTGCATCCCGCGGCTATTCGCCGGTTTTTCGTCACCGGTTTCTGGAGGAAAGATGCGTAGCCTGGTCTTGCTGCTGGCGCTGATGGCGTTGGGCGGCTGCATGAATGTCAGCGATATGGGCGAGGGCGTCCGTTACCACATGAGTGATGCGGGCCTGCTGGACCACAGCGACACCACCCGTACCCTGTCGATCCGTCTGCAGCCGGACTCGTTCATCTTCATCGGCCAGGGCGCGTTCGTGCCGCCGGGCAAGGGGCCGGTGCCGCAGCAGAACGCGGTGGCCGAGGAGGCCTTCAAGAGCTTCGTCGAGTACTTCCCGCTGGTGCGTCGCGCCCAGGGCCCGCTGGGTCTGGAAGACGCGATCGCCGAGGCCCGCGCGGTGGGTGCCGACTATGTGTTGTACACCCGTTTCGCCCGCACCGACGACCGTATCGGCAACGGTGACGAGTGGTATGACGAGCAGGCTGTCGATCGCCTGGGCTGGGACCGTGGCGTGGTGCAGATGATGCTGATCGAGACCAGCACCCGCTACCTGATCGACACCGCGCGCATCAAGAGCCGCGGCGGTTTGTTGACGTTCCACGACAACACGCCACAGGATTTGCTTGCCGCGCCGATGCGCGAGTACGCTCGTAGTCTTCTGGGCATGAGCAACTGAGCGAGCGCGTCATGAGCGATTCCGGCAAGGCCAACGATCTGCTGGCGCAGATCCCCGCGCACAAGGGGCTGCCCCCGGTGCACCTGTGGAACCCGGATTTCTGCGGTGACATCGACATGCGGATCGCCCGGGACGGGACCTGGTACTACCTGGGGACGCCGATCGGGCGCAAGCCGATGGTGCGGTTGTTCTCTACCATCATTCGGCGTGACGGGGACGATTACTTCCTGGTCACGCCGGTGGAGAAGGTCGGGATCCGGGTCGATGATGCGCCATTTGTTGCCGTGCTGCTGGATGTCGAGGGCAGTGGGGAGCAGCAGGTGTTGCGGTTTACCAGCAATGTCGACGACCAGGTCGAGGCTGGGCCTGAGAATCCCCTGCGGGTTGAGCTTGATCCGGTTACCCAGGAGCCTTCTCCCTATGTGCTTATGCGCGGGAACCTCGAGGCGTTGATTCATCGCAATGTGTTCTATCAGTTGGTGGAACTGGCGGTGGCGCGGGAGATTGATGGGGAAGTTTGGCTTGGAGTTTGGAGTCGGGGTGAGTTCTATCCGATTGGGCGTAGTATCTAATAACTGTTTCTGAATCCCCACCTCATTACAGATACAACAGCCGGCCATCAACTCATATTTCTTGATCTTGATCTTGATCTTGATCTTGCTTCTAAGTGCGCAATAGTTCAGGCACCG
>NZ_JANCLM010000065.1:0-18332 GCF_024259445.1 Pseudomonas sp. DVZ6 | reverse complement strand
ACTGCCTGCGATGGCAACCGAGAGATTGGAAACAGACTTGAATGACCATAATACGCCATCCAAGCCTGCTCGGTTTCAGGACGCCATGAACATCCCGAAACCGAACTGGATCAAATCAGGCCTGCCTCGCCTTCTTGATCCGGAACGCCACCCACAACACAGCAATCCACGCCGGAATCAACATCACCGAAATGCGAATCGGCGGGGTCAGGTACATCACCACCAGGATCAGCACGATGAACGCCAGGCACAGGTAGTTGGTCAGCGGATGCCCCAGGCTACGGTAGAACGGCTGAATCCCGGCCGCCAGCTTGGCCTTGCGGAACTTCAGGTGGGTAATACTGATACTCGCCCAGTTGATCACCAACGCCGACACCGCCAGGGCCATGAGCAGGCCGAAGGCTTCGCCCGGCATCAGGTAGTTGATCAGCACGCACAGGCCGGTAGCGAAGGCCGATACGCCCAGTGCGGTGAGCGGCACGCCACGACGGCTGACCTTGAGCAGCTGGCGCGGCGCGTCACCCTGCGTGGCCAGGCCGAACAGCATGCGGCTGTTGGCGTATACACAGCTGTTGTAGACCGACAGCGCGGCGGTCAGCACCACAATGTTGAGGATCGTCGCCACCAGGTCGCTGTCCAGCTCGTGGAAGATCATCACGAACGGGCTGCCGCCCTGCACCACCTTCTGCCACGGATACAGCGACAGCAGTACGGCCAGCGCGCCGATGTAGAAGATCAGGATGCGATAGACCACCTGGTTGGTGGCCTTCGGGATGCTCTCACGCGGGTTGGCCGCCTCGGCGGCGGTGATGCCCACCAGCTCCAGGCCGCCGAACGAGAACATGATCACCGCCAGGGCCATGATCAGCCCGGTGACGCCATTGGGGAAGAAGCCACCGTATTGCCACAGGTTGGCGACGCTGGCATCCGGTCCGCCATGGCCACTGGTGAGCAGCCAGGCGCCGAAACCGATCATGCTGACGATCGCCACCACCTTGACCAGGGCGAACCAGAACTCCATTTCGCCGTACACCTTCACCTGGGTCAGGTTGATGGCGTTGATCGCCACGAAGAAGATCGCCGCCGTGGCCCAGGTGGGGAAATCCGGCCACCAGTACTGCACGTAGATGCCCACTGCGGTGAGCTCGGCCATGCCGACCAGCACGTACACCACCCAGTAGTTCCAGCCCGAGACGAAACCGGCGAACTCGCTCCAGTACTGGTGCGCGAAGTGGCTGAAGCTGCCGGCGACCGGCTCCTCGACCACCATCTCGCCCAGCTGGCGCATGATCAGGAAGGCCATCAGGCCAGCGACGGCGTAGCCCAGCAGCACCGACGGGCCGGCTAGCTGGATGGTCTGGGCGATGCCCAGGAACAGCCCGGTGCCGATGGCTCCGCCCAGCGCGATCAGCTGGATATGGCGATTCTTCAGCCCGCGCTGCAAGCGCTCGGGCGTGCTCTGGTCTTGCATGAAGTGTCCTTTAGGTGAGGCAGTGTTATTGGTTTTGCTTGCAATCGACTAGATCCATCCACCCCATTGCAAGAAGAAAATCCCGATGTTCGTGGTGACGGCGGCCATCAGCGTGGTGATCACGATGATCGACGCCGCCAGTTCATGGTTGCCGTTGGCCTCCCGCGCCATCACATAACTGGCCGCCGCGGTGGGGCTGCCAATGTAGAGGAACAGGATGCCAAGCTCCGCACCGCGAAAACCGCACAACCAGGCGCCCAGCGTTCCCAGCACCGGCAGCCAGACCATCTTCACCAGGCTGACGTCGAAGGCCAGCCGGCCACTGTCGCGCAGCGCCGCCAGTGACAGGGTGCCGCCGATGCAGATCAGCGCCAGCGGCAGGGTCATCTGCGCCAGGTAATCCCCCGAAGTCAGCAGCCAGTTGGGCAACGGCACCTGACCATAGGCCATGGGCGTGGCCACCAGCACGCTGATGATCAACGGGTTGCTGAGGATGCTCTTGCAGATGCTCCACGGGTCGGACTTCAGGTCCGGGCTGTACACCGCCAGGACCACCGCCGACAGCGAGTTGTACATGAGGATCACCAACCCGGCCAGCACCGCGCCGAGGGATATACCGTAGTCGCCATACAGGCTGGCCGCCAGTGCCAGGCCGATCACGCCGTTGTTGCCGCGAAACGCGCCTTGCGTGTAGACGCCCCGGTCCGCCCGCGGGCAGCGCCAGATCGCCAGGCCCCAGGCCAGGCCGAAACACGCCAGCGTCGCGACCACGAAGTAGAGGATCACCCCGGGCTTCACCGCCGCCGCCAGGTCGGCGTGGTAGATGCCGAGGAACAGCAGCGCCGGCATGCACACGTTGAACACCAGCTTCGAGGCGACCCGGTTGAAGTTGTCGTCGATCAAGCGGATGCGCTTGAGCAGCACGCCCATGAACAGCATGGCAAACACAGGGGCCGTGATGTTCAGTGTCTGGATGAGAAGGGCAAGCATGCAACGTGTTCCCGGGAAATACCGTCAGGGGCGCCATCATACGTGAGAGCCGGGGGAGTTGCGCCCGCCACAGCAGCCAGATACCCGCACAAAGAGGTCTTGACGTAGGAATTTTCCTGAATATAGTAAGAATTACTGTATATGCATACAGTATAAAAATGGACGATCCAGACATTGCAAGGAGCAAATCATGTCAGGAATGCACACAACGCCTGTGGCCGCGAAGGCCCAGGCAACGCTGGTGGTCGCCGACCTCGAGCAGTTGTTCGAGGAACAGGGCGTCGCCCTGCCCGGCACCGACAGCCATCTGATGCTGGTCATGCATGGCCACCACACCGTCAAGTACCACCGCCTTGCGCCGCCACCGGCTCGCGGCCCATCCGCACGGCGCGGGCCGGAGCTGTTCTTTGAAGGCGGCGAACACACCGCCATCGGCGACAACACCCTGCTGCGCTTTGAAGCGGGTCAACCGGGTATCCCCGCCCACCAGTCGCCGCTGCCGTTGCCCAACGGCCTGAGCCTGACCTATGGCCAGGTAATCGCCCTGGGCGGCGACTTCTACGGCTTGCCCGAGCGCCCGATCGCCGATGGCGCCAACGACGCCGAGCGGATCGAACGCTTCACCCAGGCCTTCGACTCCCTGGCGCGCCTGCCGGCGGCCAAGGCGGAAGCCGAACAGATCCTTGCGGTCATGCAGGAAGAAATCGGCGCCGCCAACCAGGCCATCAAGGACGGCCGCCAGCCCCACGAGGCCTATGACGCGCTGGGTGACAGCCTGTCGGCACGCTGGAACCGCATCACCGGTGGCGGCAGCTTCGCCTCCGACCTGTTCCCCCTGGGCCGCTACCTGAAACTGGCCGCCAGCAACTGGGACCACTTCGGCCCCTGGGCGCTGGCGGCCTACCAGGCCGGCCACGCCGCCGCCCTGCAGCAGGCGCTGAAAGCCCGCGCCAGCGGCGAGGAGCGCGACCTGCAACTGGCCTATGCGATGAACGCCTTCGCCGACCACTTCCTCACCGACCTGTTCTCCGCCGGCCACCTGCGGGTGCCGCGCAAGGCCCTGGCCGATACCGTCACGCCGAGTGACGTCGGCTCGCTGATCTCGCGCTTCATGCACGACGAGGACAGCAAGTACGGCCTGGCCGTGCGCAATGCCGAAGGCGAGCAATGGCGCGCCTACGGCGACAAGCGCTACTTCGACAGCGTCGATGTGGCCAACCGTCGCCAGGTGGGCCGCGCCGTGCAACGTTCGGCCGACGAGGTGTTCCAGACCTTCGCCGAAGGCCGCGCGCCAGCGGCGAAGGACTTCGCGGCGCTGCGCCTGGCGCCCGACCTGCGGGCCGCCGAGCAGGACCTGGTACCCGGCAACTTCGCCCCGCTGTACGTCCAGGACGGCAAGGCCGTGCTGCGACGCAAGGACGTCAACGACCTCAACGACCGCAACCGCATCGGCGACTGGTGGGGCTGGAGCACCTACCTGCTGCTCAAGGACTACAAGCCGAACAAGCCCACCGGTTTCATCGATGCCCCGGCCACCTCGCCGGCGATCACCGGCTGGGAGCGCCGCGAGCCCGATGGCCTGAACTGGCAGCGCGGCAACGCGGTGCGCTACGCCTTCAGCGTCACCGACCAGCTCAACGAGTCGTACATCGGCCCGTGGAGCGCCTATGTCGAGTTGACCGACCAGTTCCACCCGAGCGTGCAAGTGCCGGCGGACGGCAAGCAGCGCGGGCGCAACCTGTTCCGCCAGTTCCGCGGCGGTTCACCGGAACTGATCGCCAGCCTGGACGGCAAGACCACGCTCTATATCGATCGCAACGCGTGACAAGGAGGTCACCGATGAATATCAAGGTCAAACTGGAACTGGCTTCGGGCCAGTCGATGGAAGGCATGCCGCTGGAGTTGCTGCGTGCCGGCAAGGTGATTGGCCGGGCGAAAGTGCCGGCAGGGGGACAGGTGGCGTTCGAGGCGCCATCGGGGGCAGGACAGCTGGCGGTGCGGGTTGATCGTTCGGGGGTGAAAGCCTGATACAAGGCCGGGCCTCTCATCAGATCATGCGCAATCCCTGTAGGAGCGGCCTTGTGCCGCGAAAGGGCCGCAAGGCGGCCCCGGCGGTTTCAGCGTTCCACCGAGATAGGGGCTGCTGCGCAGCCCTTTCGCGGCACAAGGCCGCTCCTACAGGAATATGCGTCAGCGCCGAACCGGGCGCTTCTGCAACTTGCGCTGCAGCGTGCGCCGGTGCATCCCCAGCGCCCGCGCCGTGGCGGAGATGTTGCCCTCGTGCTCGCCCAGCACCCGCTGGATGTGCTCCCACTGCAGGCGATCCACCGACATCGGGTTTTCCGGCACCAGGGTATCCAGGTCGGTGTGCTCCGAGAGCAACGCCGCCAGCACATCGTCGGCGTCCGCCGGCTTGCACAGGTAGTTGCAGGCCCCGCGCTTGACCGCCTCGACCGCCGTGGCGATGCTCGAGTAACCGGTCAGGATCACCACCCGCATCTCCGGGTCCAGCTCCAGCAGCTTGGGCAACAGCACCAGGCCCGAGTCGCCTTCCATCTTCAGGTCCAGCGTGGCGTAGTCGGGCAAGTCCTGCTCGGCCAGTTTCAAGCCTTCCTCGGCGGAACCCGCGGTGCTCACACGGAACCCACGACGCGACATAGCCCGGGCCATCACCCGAGTAAAGGTGGCGTCGTCATCCACCAGCAGCAGGTGCGGCAGTTCTTCGCCTTCGACCTGGTTTTCTTCGCTCATCTTGCATCTCCTCGCTTGCCATGGGGCAGGCGCAATTCGGTCAGGGTGCCACCCTGCTCATGACTATAGAGTTTCACCGAACCGCCCGCACGCGTCACGCTGGCCTTGCTCAAGAACAGGCCCAGGCCGAAGCCTTTGCCCTTGGTGGTAATGAAGGGTTTGCCGATCGCCTCGGCGATGGCCGGCGGCACGCCGGGGCCGTGGTCGCGGATGCTGATGACGATGTCTTGGGCATCCCAGTCCAGGCGCACCTCCAGGTCGTCCGGGCAGGCATCGGCGGCATTGTTCAACAGGTTCAGCAGCGCCTGGGTCAGGTCCGGCGGCGGCGTCAGCCGCGGCACCACGCCATCGCGCAGGCGCTGGAAGCGGTAGCTGGCCTCGGGGCGCATCAGGTGCCAGCGGTTGAGCGCCTCGTCGAGCCAGGCGGTGACGTCCTGCTCGACGATCGCCAGCCGTCGGTTGGCCTCGGCGGCGCGCACCAGTTGCTGCAAGGTTTCCTTGCACAGCTTGACCTGGTCCTGAAGGATCTGCAGGTCCTCCTGCAACAGGGGGTCGGCGTGATCCTGGCGCATCTCGTTGAGCAGCACGCTCATGGTCGCCAGCGGCGTGCCCAGCTCATGGGCGGCGCCGGCTGCCTGGGTGGCCACGGCCAGCAACTGCTCGTCGCGCAGGCTCTCTTCGCGACGCTCGGCGCGCAGGTTTTCCTGCCGACGCAGCTCCTCGGCCATGCGCGCGGCGAAGAAGGTGATCACCCCGGCGGCCAGGGCGATACTCAGCCACATGCCGTAGACCTGCATGGTGTCACGCGCCAGCGGCAGCGTCTCCAGAGGATAGTACTGCACCAGCAGCAGGCTGTAGGCCACCAGCGCAATGCCCGAGAGCACCAGCGAGTAGAGCCACGGCAGCGTGACCGCGGCGATCGCCAGCGGTACCAGGTAATAAGAGACGAAGGGGTTGGTCGATCCACCCGAGTAATAAAGCAGGGCGCTGTGGATCAACAGGTCGCAGGCCAGCTGCAGGGCGTACTCGAGTTCGGTGACCGGCAGCGACAGGCGCAGGCGCAGGGCGGTGAACGCACACAGCAACGATGACAGGGCCAGCGTCACCGCCAGCGAGAACCACGGCAGCGGCAGCAGTTCGGTCCAGTAGGCAACGCCCACGGAGCCGGCCTGGGCCGCCAGCACGAGAATGCGGATGAAGGTCAGGCGCCAGAGGTTCTGGCGTGTAGCGGACAACGGTTGTGCGACGGCGAGCATGAGCTCTCCCAATGAGTGCTCCAGGAAAATCGGCTGGAGTATACCGAAGCCGGGCGCCTCGCTGCAGCGATGCGGCAAAGCGCCACAGTTTGTCACAGACTCATGATGGCATTTTTGAACCCACTACACTGTTGCCGGTCTGATCGGCCATGCGTGGAACGGATGTCCTCATCCACGCCTTACTTTGCCAAGGAGCTCCACATGCACATTTCCCGTCGCGGCGCCGCCGCCGTTGCCCTGTCCTGCGGCATGCTCGCCAGTCTGCCGGCCCTGGCCGCCGATGAGCCTCGCTACAACCAGGTGTCGCTGCGCGCCGAAGTCAGCAAGGAAGTGGCGCGCGACCTGATGGTCGTGACGCTGTACAGCGAAGCCCAGAACAGCGACCCGGGCAAGCTCGCCAAGGAGATCACCGAGACCATGAACAAGGCCGTGCAGCAGGCCCGTCAGGTCAAGGACGTGAAGATCAGCCAGGGCAGCCGCAACAGCTACCCGATCTACGACACCAAGGGCCAGAAGATCACCGGCTGGCGCGAGCGCGCCGAGCTGCGCCTGGAAGGCGCCGACTTCCCGGCCCTGTCCAAGCTCACCGGCGAGCTCCTGCAAGACCTGAAAATGGGCGGCATGGACTTCTCCATCGCCCCGACCACGCGCAAGTCCAATGAGGACGAGCTGCTCAAGGACGCCGTCGCCGCCTTCAAGGCCCGCGCCCAGCTGGCCACCGAGGCCCTGGGCGGCAAAGGCTACAAGGTGGTCAGCCTGAACCTTAACAGCAGCGGCTACCCACGTCCGTACCTGCGCAGCGCACCGATGGCGATGATGGCCAAGGGCGCCGCCGACGAGGCCGCGCCAGCGCCGGATATCGAGGCGGGCACCAGCGAAGTCAGCATGAGTGCCGATGGCCTGATCGAAGTCCAGGTCCCCTGACCCCTCCAACTGGATGTCCGAGTCGCGTAAAGCGTCTCGGACAGCAGTTTCAGACCTTTCCTACGCACCAAACGGGTGCGTCTGCTTGTCACATAAAGTGCGAAATATCTTGTAATTTTCGCCCTTTTCTCCCGCGCAAACGATCAACATTCGCCAAAGTTATATGGATGCGACATCCATGTACGTCCGTACCACAAAATTGGCGCCAACCATCCCGCTGAGTGTTGCATTGGGAACACCCCCTGCATAAGTATCCGCAGGTCGGCTCACGAGGCCGCCTCAATTCGAAAAATGACAACAATGAGGCCACCATGCTCAAACACGCAGTCATTCCGTTCCTGGTAGGTGCAGGCTTGCTAGCCGGCGCACCGTTCGCCCACGCCGCGACCAACCTGGTGTTCTGCTCCGAAGGCAGCCCGGCCGGTTTCGACCCTGGCCAGTACACCACCGGGACCGACTTTGACGCCTCCGCCGAAACCATGTTCAACCGCCTGACCCAGTTCGAGCGCGGCGGTACCAAGGTCATTCCGGGCCTGGCCACCCAGTGGGAGGTTTCCGATGACGGCAAGACCTACACCTTCCACCTGCGCGAAGGCGTGAAGTTCCATACCACCGAGTACTTCAAGCCGACCCGTGCGTTCAACGCCGACGACGTGCTGTTCACCTTCAACCGCATGCTCGACAAGGACCACCCCTTCCGCAAGGCCTACCCCACCGAGTTCCCGTACTTCACCGACATGGGCATGGACAAGAACATCGCCAAGCTCGAGAAAGTCGATGAGCACACCGTGAAGTTCACCCTCAACGACGTCGACGCCGCGTTCATCCAGAACCTGGCCATGAGCTTCGCCTCGATCCAGTCCGCCGAGTACGCCGACCAGTTGCTCAAGCAAGGCAAGGCCGCCGATATCAACCAGAAGCCGATCGGCACCGGCCCGTTCGTGTTCAGCAAGTACCAGAAGGACGCGCAGATCCGCTACAAGGGCAACAAGGACTACTGGAAGCCCGAGGACGTCAAGATCGACAACCTGATCTTCGCCATCAGCACCGACGCCTCGGTGCGCATGCAGAAGCTCAAGAAGAACGAATGCCAGGTCACCCTGTTCCCGCGCCCGGCCGACATCAAGCCGCTGCAGGAAGACAAGAAGCTGCAGATGCCTGAACAGGCCGGCTTCAACCTCGGCTACATCGCCTACAACGTGATGGACAAGGTCAAGGGCAGCAACGACGCCAACCCGCTGTCGCAACTCAAGGTGCGCGAAGCGCTGGACATGGCCGTCAACAAGCAGCAGATCATCGAGTCGGTGTACCAGGGCGCCGGCCAGCTGGCGGTCAACGCCATGCCGCCGACCCAATGGTCCTACGACACCACCATCAAGGACGCCAAGTACGATCCTGAGAAAGCCAAGCAGCTGCTCAAGGAAGCCGGCGTCAAGGAAGGCACCGAGATCACCCTGTGGGCCATGCCGGTGCAGCGCCCGTACAACCCCAACGCCAAGCTGATGGCCGAAATGCTCCAGTCCGACTGGGCCAAGGTCGGCATCAAGGCCAAGATCGTCAGCTACGAATGGGGCGAGTACATCAAGCGTTCCAAGGGCGGCGAGCAAGGCGCCATGCTGATCGGCTGGAGCGGCGACAACGGTGACCCGGACAACTGGCTCGGCACCCTGTACAGCTGCGACGCCATGAGCGGCAACAACTTCTCCAAGTGGTGCTTCAAGCCCTACGACGACCTGATCAAGCAGGCCAAGGCCACCCCCGATCAGGCCAAGCGCACCGAGCTGTACAAGCAGGCGCAACACATCCTCAAGGAGCAGGTGCCGATCACCCCGATCGCCCACTCCACCGTGTATCAGCCAATGAGCACGTCCGTGAAGGACTTCAAGATCAGCCCCTTCGGCCTGAACTCCTTCTACGGGGTCAGCGTGAGCAAGTAACGGCCGTGATCGTCCCGCCGGGCTTGCCGGCGGGACGATGACACGAACGGGCGATACGTAGGGCAATTCCCTCACGCTCGCCGGAACGCTCCCGCACCCAAATCAGTAGCGAACCCTGGCTCCCACATTCTGGCGCACCTATCGTCAGGACCGGGATGTTGCAGCCGCGTTTTGCCTGTCGCGGCACGAAAAAGACGGACAAAGGATCTGCCATGCGCCTGACCACACTGTGTTCCACCCTGCTTGCCCTCGGCCTGCTGAGCCAGGCCCCGGCGAGCCTCGCCAACAACCTGGTGTTCTGCTCCGAGGGCAGCCCGGCGGGCTTCGACACCGCCCAGTACACCGCGGCCACCGACAACGACGCCGCCGAGCCGATCTACAACCGCCTGGTCGAGTTCGAGCGTGGCGGCACCGCCGTGCAGCCGGGCCTGGCCACCGACTGGCAGGTGTCCGAGGACGGCCTGAAGTACACCTTCCACCTGCGACCCGGGGTGAAGTTCCACGCCAACAAGGACTTCAAGCCCACCCGCGACTTCAACGCCGACGACGTGCTGTTCACCTTCAACCGCATGCTCGACAAGAACCACCCCTTCCGCCAGGCCTACCCCACCGAGTTCCCGTACTTCATCAGCATGGGCCTGGACAAGAACATCGCCAGCGTCGAGAAGACCGACCCGCTGACCGTGGTCTTCACCCTCAACAAGGTCGACGCCGCGTTCCTGCAGAACATCGCCATGGCCTTCGCCGCGATCCTCTCCGCCGAGTACGCCGATCATCTGCTGGCCGGCGGCAAGGCCAGCGACATCAACCAGAAGCCGATCGGCACCGGCCCGTTCGTGTTCCAGCGCTACCAGAAGGATTCGCAGATCCGCTTCAAGGGCAACAAGGACTACTGGGCGCCGGACCGGGTGAAGATCGACAACCTGATCTTCTCCATCAACGTCGACCCCTCGGTACGTATCCAGAAGCTGCGCAAGAACGAATGCCAGGTAACCCTGCACCCACGCCCCGCCGATCTGCCAGCGCTTTCGACCGACAAGCAGCTGCAGGTGATGACCCAGCCCGGCTTCAACCTCGGCTACATCGCCTACAACACCCAGCACCCGCCATTCGACCGGCTGGAGGTGCGCCAGGCCATGGACATGGCGGTGAACAAGGAAGCCATCATCGGCGCGGTTTATCAGAGCGCCGGCCAAGCCGCATCGAACGCCATGCCGCCGACCCAGTGGTCCTACGACAAGTCGATCAAGGACGCGCCCTTCGACCCGAAAAAAGCCAAGCAGCTGCTCAAGCAGGCCGGGGTCAAGGAAGGTACCGAGATCACCCTGTGGGCCATGCCGGTGCAGCGCCCCTACAACCCCAATGCCAAGCTGATGGCCGAAATGCTCCAGTCCGACTGGAGCAAGCTCGGCTTCAAGGTGCGCATCGTCAGCTACGAGTGGGGTGAATACCTCAAGCGCATGAAGAACGGCGAGCACGATATCGCCCTGATCGGCTGGACCGGCGACAACGGCGACCCGGACAACTGGCTGGGCACGCTGTTCAGTTGCGACGCCATCGGCAGCAACAACTACTCGCTGTGGTGCGACACGCAGTACGACGCCCTGGTCAAGAAAGCCAAGCAGGTCACCGACCGCGACCAGCGCACCAGCCTCTACGAACAAGCCCAGCAACGCCTCAAGCAACAGGTGCCGATCACCCCGGTCGCGCACTCCACGGTCAACCAGCCGCTGAGCATCAGCGTGAAAGACTTCAAGGTCAGCCCCTTCGGACGCAACGTTTTCTCCGGCGTCAGCATCGATTGACCCTGTATCGCCCGGCCGGGGGTGCGACCCACTCCCGCGTCCGCGTGCAGCCCGGATTTGCCTGGCAACCCCAAGGCAGACACTGCAGTACCGCGTCACCGTGACAAGCCCGGCCCACGAGGTCGGGTGATAACTAAAAAAATATCAGGGAGCTTTCATGTTGATTCGTACCACCACCACCGCACTGGCCTTGTCCGTGGGCGCCTTCTGCGCCCTAGCCCAGGCCGAACCGATGAGCCAGGACTTCGTGCCGATCGCGCTCAAATCCAGCAGCGAGCAGGCCGAAGCCAAGGGCTTCATCGATGGCCAGAGCCTGTCCGGCAGCACCCGCAACTGGTACGCCCGCGAACGCGCCACCCGCGCGCCGCTGTGGAAGTACACCAAGAGCGACGGCACCCGCCACGACACCCACAGCCGTGACAACTGGGTCCAGGGCACCATCCTCAACTACAGCTCGGGCTTCACCGAAGGCACCGTGGGCTTCGCCGTCGAGGCCGCAGCCTACAACGCCATCGCCCTCGAGCAGGGCCGCGCCGCCGTGGCCGGCCCGAACAACCGTACGCTGACCCACAGCGATGGTGATCCGATCGGCCAGTGGAGCAAGATGGGCCTGGGCAACGTCAAGGCGCGCATCTCCAACACCACGCTGACCGTGGGCCGCCAGTCGGTGGACACGCCGATGATCGCCTATATCGGCAACCGTGCGCTGCCTTCGAGCTTCCAGGGCGCGTTCCTGCACAGCGCCGAATTCGAGAACCTGTCGTTCGACCTGGGTACCTTCGACCGCGTCTCGCCGCGTACCGAGCAGAGCCTGAGCAAGTTCCGCAGCGAATACGGCAACGGTGTGGAAACCGACCGCGCCAGCACCGTCGGCATCAACTACCAGCCGCTCAAGAGCCTGACCACCAGCCTCTACGCCACCAAGGTCGAGGATTTCTGGAACCAGTACTACTTCGGCGCCAACCACGTGCTGGGCGACAGCGCGGTGCTGAGCCTGACCACCGGTCTGAACTACTACAAGACCGTGGACGAAGGCAGCAAGAAGATGGGCGAGATCGACAACGACACCTACAGCCTGTCGTTCGGCCTGACCCACCAGGCCCACACCCTCACCGCCTCCTGGCAGCAGGTCAACGGCAACGAGTACTTCGACTACCTGCACGAAACCAACGGCATCTACCTGGCCAACTCCCTGCTGTCGGACTTCAACGGCCCGAACGAAAAATCCCTGCAGATCAGCTATGTGCTGAACATGGCGCCGTATGGCGTGCCGGGCCTGAAGTTCAACGTCTACAACGCCCGCGGCTGGGACATCGACGGTACCCATTACAAGGGCACCGCCTATGACGTCCGTGGCCAGGACGGCGAAAACCACTACGAGTGGGGCATCGGCACCAGCTACGCAGTACAGAGCGGCATGCTGAAGGACACCACCATCCGCGCCACCTATACCGCCCACCGTGCCAGCAAGGCACAGAGCGACGGCAGCCTCGACGAGTTCCGCGTCGTCACCACCATTCCGTTCAACATCCTCTGACCGTTGGCGCCACGGCCCGCCTCCCCACGGGCCGTGGCGGCTACGCTGGAACTAGCACTGCAGGGAGGTTCCATGAAAATGCTACCGCTACGTGCTGCCTTGGCAGCCGTCATCCTGGGCGCCGCATCGAATCTGGCGGCCAAGCCGCTGGTGGTGTGCACCGAAGCCAGCCCGGAAGGCTTCGACATCGTCCAGTACACCACCGCCGTCACCGCCGACGCCACGGCCGAGGCCATCTTCAACCGCCTGGTCGACTTCAAGCCCGGCACCACCGAGATCCAGCCGGCCCTGGCCACGAGCTGGGAGGTCAGCCCCGACGGGCTGGTGTACACCTTCCACCTGCGCGAAGGCGTCAAGTTCCACACCACCGACTACTTCAAGCCGACCCGCGACTTCAACGCCGATGACGTGCTGTGGAGCCTGAACCGCCAGTTGAAGAAAGACCACCCGTGGCACGACAAGACCAGCGTCGGCTACCCCTATTTCGAGAGCATGGCCTTCAAGGACCTGCTCAAGTCGGTCGAGAAGACCGATGACCACACCGTGGTGATCACCCTGACCCGCCCGGAAGCGCCCTTCCTGCGCGACCTGGCCATGGCCTTCACCTCGATCTACTCCGCCGAGTACGGCGACCAGCTGCTCAAGGCCGGCAAGACCGGCGACCTCAACAGCAAGCCGGTCGGCACCGGCCCGTTCGTGTTCCAGCGCTACAGCAAGGATGCCCAGGTTCGCTACAAGGCCAACCCGGACTACTTCCGCGGCAAGCCGCCGGCCGACGGGCTGATCTTCGCCATCGCCACCGACAGCAACGTGCGCCTGCAGAAACTGCGCGCCAACGAGTGCCAGATCGCCCTGTACCCCAAGCCTGACGACGTGCCGGGGATCAAGACCGATCCGAAACTCAAGGTTGCCGAGATCGAGGCGCTGGTCACCGGCTATATCTCGATGAACACCCAGCACAAGTACCTGAGCGACGTGCGCGTGCGCAAGGCGATCAACATGGCCTTCGACCGCCAGACCCACGTCGACCAGCTGTTCGGCAAGGGCAACGCGCTGCCGGGCGTCAACCCGTACCCGCCGACCATGATCGGCTACAACACCGACAACAAGAACCCGCCCCACGACCTCGACAAGGCC
Organism: Pseudomonas sp. DVZ6; assembly: GCF_024259445.1. Lineage (NCBI taxonomy): Bacteria > Pseudomonadati > Pseudomonadota > Gammaproteobacteria > Pseudomonadales > Pseudomonadaceae > Pseudomonas > Pseudomonas sp. DVZ6. The sequence continues at coordinate 4,524 of NZ_JANCLM010000065.1, read as the reverse complement.
CGCGCCCTGCTCAAGGAAGCCGGCGTGCCGGAAGGCACCGTGATCACCCTGTTCACCCGCAACGGCGGCGGCCCGACCAACCCCAACCCGCGCCTGTCGGCCGAAATGCTCCAGTCCGACCTGGCCAAGATCGGCATCAAGCTCGACATCCGCGTGATGGAATGGGCCGAGATGCTGCGTCGCGCCAAGAAGGGCGAGGCCGACCTGGTGTCGGCGGGCTGGGCCGGCGATAACGGCGACCCGGACAACTTCCTCACGCCGATGCTCAGCTGCGATGCGGTCAAGAGCGGCGAAAACTACGCGCGTTGGTGCAACCAGAAATTCCAGGACCTGATCACCCGCGCCCGCGAAGTGATCGACAACGACGAACGCGCCAGGCTCTATAACGAGGCTTTGGCGGTGTACGATGAAGACCAGCCGTGGATCAGCATGGCCCACCCGAAGATGTTCACCGCCATGCGCGAGAACGTCGAAGGCTATGTGATCAACCCACTGACCAACAACAACTTCGCCACCACCCAGGTGAAGTAGAACAACAACAGCCGCCGGACCTTGTGCAAGAGGCCCCGGCGGCGCGCCGTTACCGGCTGATGAGGTACCCCTGACAATGTTGAGTTTTATTGCCCGACGCCTGGGCCTGCTGATCCCGACCTTCTTCGGTATCACCCTGCTGACCTTCGCGCTCATACGCCTGATCCCCGGCGACCCGGTCGAGGTGATGATGGGCGAGCGCCGTGTCGACCCCGAAATGCACGCCCAGGCCATGGAGCGCTTGGGCCTGAACAAACCGCTGCCGGCCCAGTACCTGGACTATGTCGGCAAGCTCGCCCAGGGCGACCTGGGCGAATCCCTGCGCACCCGTGAAAGCGTATGGAACGAATTCCTCACCCTGTTCCCGGCAACGCTGGAGCTGGCCATGGCCGCCCTGCTGTTCGCCGGGGTCATCGGCCTGCTGGCCGGGGTGATCGCCGCGCTCAAGCGCGGCTCGCTGTTCGACCACGGGGTGATGGGGATCTCGCTGGCCGGCTACTCGATGCCGATCTTCTGGTGGGGCCTGATCCTGATCATGTTCTTCTCGGTAAGCCTGGGCTGGACACCGGTCTCCGGGCGCATCGACCTGCTCTACGACATCGAGCCGAAAACCGGCTTCATGCTCATAGACACCCTGCTCAGCGACGAGGAAGGCGCGTTCAAGGACGCGGTGATGCACCTGATCCTGCCGGCCATCGTACTGGGCACCATCCCGCTGGCGGTGATCGCCCGGATGACCCGTTCGTCGATGCTCGAAGTGCTGCGCGAGGACTACATCCGTACCGCCCGCGCCAAGGGCCTGTCGCCGTCGCGCGTGGTGTTCATCCACGGCCTGCGCAACGCGCTGATCCCGGTACTGACCGTGTTCGGCCTGCAGGTCGGCACGCTGCTGGCCGGCGCCGTGCTCACCGAAACCATCTTCTCCTGGCCGGGCATCGGCAAATGGCTGATCGAAGCCATCGGTGCCCGTGACTACCCCGTGGTCCAGAACGGCATCCTGTTGATCGCCTGCCTGGTGATCCTGGTCAACTTCGTCGTGGACATCCTCTACGGCCTGGCCAACCCACGCATCCGTCATCAGCGCTGAGGACTCCGCCATGACCAGCCCGATTCCGAAATCCGTCACCCCGCCCAGCGCGGTCGACCAAAGCTTGCTCTACCCCTCGCCGTACAAAGAGTTCTGGCAGGCCTTCTCGCGCAACAAGGGCGCGGTGGCCGGCCTGGCCTTCATGACCCTGGTGGTGTTCTGCGCCCTGTTCGCCCCCTGGGTCGCGCCACACAACCCCAGCGAGCAGTACCGCGACTTCCTGCTCACCCCGCCGGTGTGGCTCGAAGGCGGCACCTGGCAGTTCATCCTCGGCACCGACGAACTGGGCCGCGACCTGCTCTCGCGGCTGATCCAGGGTGCCCGCCTGTCGCTGCTGATCGGCCTGTCGTCGGTGGTGATGTCGCTGATCCCGGGTATCCTGCTGGGCCTGCTGGCCGGCTTCTTCCCGCAGATCCTCGGCCCCTCGATCATGCGCCTGATGGACGTGATGCTGGCCCTGCCGTCGCTGCTGCTGGCCGTGGCCATCGTCGCCATCCTCGGCCCAGGCCTGATCAACACGGTGATCGCCATCGCCATCGTCTCGCTGCCCTCCTACGTGCGCCTGACCCGCGCCGCGGTGATGGGCGAGCTGAACCGCGACTATGTCACCGCCGCGCGCCTGGCCGGCGCCGGCCTGCCACGCCTGATGTTCGTCACCGTGCTGCCCAACTGCATGGCGCCGCTGATCGTCCAGGCAACGCTGAGCTTCTCCTCGGCGATCCTCGACGCCGCCGCCCTGGGCTTCCTTGGCCTTGGCGTCCAGCCGCCGACCCCCGAGTGGGGCACCATGCTGGCCTCGGCCCGCGACTACATCGAGCGCGCCTGGTGGGTGGTGAGCCTGCCCGGCCTGACGATCCTGCTCAGTGTGCTGGCAATCAACCTGATGGGCGACGGCCTGCGCGACGCGCTGGACCCGAAACTCAAGAACGCCGCCTGAGGAGAACGCCATGTCACTGTTGCAGATCAACAACCTGAACGTGCGCTTCGGCGACGCCAATGCCATCCCGGTCGTGGACGGGCTCGACCTGGCCGTGGACGCCGGCGAGATCCTCGCCATCGTCGGCGAATCCGGCTCCGGCAAGTCCGTCACCATGATGGCCCTGATGGGCCTGATCGACGCCCCCGGGCGCATCACCGCCGACGTACTCAACTTCGACGGCATCGACATGCTCAAGCTCAGCGGCCGCCAGCGCCGCAAGGTGGTGGGCAAGGACATCGCCATGGTCTTCCAGGACCCGATGACCGCGCTCAACCCCAGCTACACCGTGGGCTACCAGATCGAGGAAGTGCTGCGTCAGCACCTCGGCCTGAAAGGCAAGGCCGCGCGCCAGCGTGCCCTGGAACTGCTGAAGAAGGTCGAGATCCCAGCCGCCGAAAGCCGCCTGGACGCCTACCCGCACCAGCTGTCCGGCGGCATGAGCCAGCGCGTGGCAATCGCCATGGCCATCGCCGGCGAACCGAAGCTGCTGATCGCCGACGAACCGACCACGGCCCTGGACGTGACCATCCAGGCGCAGATCATGGAGCTGCTGGTCAACCTGCAGAAAGAGCGCAACATGGCGCTCATTCTCATCACCCACGACCTGGCCGTGGTCGCCGAGACCGCCAAGCGCGTGTGCGTGATGTACGCGGGCCAGGCCGTCGAGGTCGGCCAGGTGCCGGAGCTGTTCGACATCCCCGCCCACCCGTACAGCGAAGCGCTGCTGGCGGCCATCCCCGAGCACAGCATCGGCGCCGAGCGCCTGGCCACCCTGCCCGGCATCGTCCCCGGCCGCTATGACCGCCCGCAGGGTTGCCTGCTGTCGCCGCGCTGCCCCTATGTGCAGGAAAACTGCCGCCGGCAGCGCCCGGCCCTCGATCCCCAGGCCCACAGCCTGGTGCGTTGCTTCTATCCGCTGAACCAGGAGGTGGCGTGATGGCCGTCGTTCTTTCCGCTCGTGAGCTGACCCGCCACTACGAAGTCTCCCGCGGCATGTTCAAGGGCCATGCGCTGGTCCGCGCGCTCAATGGTGTGTCGTTCGAACTGGAGGCCGGCAAGACCCTGGCCGTGGTCGGCGAGTCCGGCTGCGGCAAGTCGACCCTGGCCCGTGCCCTGACCCTGATCGAGGAGCCCTCCTCCGGCTCGCTGCAGATCGCCGGCCACGAGGTCAAGGGCGCCAGCAAGGACCAGCGCAAGCAACTGCGCCGCGACGTGCAGATGGTGTTCCAGAGCCCCTACGCCTCGCTCAACCCGCGGCAGAAGATCGGCGACCAGCTCGCCGAGCCACTGCTGATCAACACCTCGCTGAGCAAGACCGAGCGCCGCGAGAAAGTGCAGAAGATGATGGAGCAGGTGGGCCTGCGCCCCGAGCACTACCAGCGCTATCCGCACATGTTCTCCGGCGGCCAGCGCCAGCGTATCGCCCTGGCCCGGGCGATGATGCTGCAACCCAAGGTGCTGGTGGCCGACGAGCCGACCTCGGCGCTGGACGTGTCGATCCAGGCCCAGGTGCTGAACCTGTTCATGGACCTGCAAAAGGAGTTCAACACCGCCTACGTGTTCATCTCCCACAACCTGGCGGTGGTGCGCCATGTGGCGGACCAGGTGCTGGTGATGTACCTCGGGCGGCCGGCGGAGATGGGGCCGAAGGAGGATATCTACGAGAAGCCGCTGCACCCGTACACCCAGGCGCTGTTGTCGGCGACCCCGGCGATCCATCCGGATCCGCTGAAGCCGAAGATCCGCATTGCCGGTGAACTGCCCAACCCGTTGAATCCGCCGGATGGCTGCGCGTTCCACAAGCGTTGCCCGTATGCCACAGAGCGTTGTGCCAAGGAAGTGCCGGCGTTGCGACAGGTGAGTACGCGGCAGGTGGCTTGCCACTATGCCGAGCAGTTCCTGTAGATAGCTGGGGCCGCCTTGCGGC
>NZ_JANCLM010000064.1:0-19806 GCF_024259445.1 Pseudomonas sp. DVZ6 | reverse complement strand
GAGCGAAGCGTAGGGGCCGGATGAATGGAGCGGAACGGTTTTGCCTACTTTTCCCACGAGAAAAGTAGGCCGCCGTAAGGGCGGAAAGGTGATAATGCGTCGACATCGCCAATGAATGCGCATACAGAAATCAAAACCCACACTTCAGAACCCGAACCCTACCTCCCACCCCACAATCCAAGTAAAGTGCCGCTCCCCCGCCGTACCCCCGCAGAAAGGAACCGATCCCATGACCACCCCCGCCCTAGACATCGCCGTAATCGGCGCCACCGGCACTGTCGGTGAATCCCTCGTCCAGATCCTCGAGGAAGTGGCCTTCCCGGTCTCCACCCTGCACCTGCTGGCCAGCATGGAATCCGCCGGCAGCAGTGTCATGTTCGCCGGCAAGAAACTGAAAGTCCGCGAAGTGGACAGCTTCGACTTCTCCCAGGTCCAGCTGGTGTTCTTCGCCGCCAGCCCCGCCGTGAGCCGCAGCTTCGCGCCCAAGGCCATCGCCGCCGGTTGCGCGGTGATCGACCTGTCCGGCGCCCTGGAAGGCGCCACCGCCCTGGTCCCGGAAGCCAACGGCGAGCGCATCGCCGAACTCGCGCGGCCCGCGCTGATCACCAGCCCGAGCGCCGGCGCGGTGGCCCTGGCTGTGGCGCTGGCGCCGCTCAAGGGACTGCTCGACATCGAGCGCGTGCAGGTCAACGCTTGCCTGGCGGTTTCGGAGCAGGGCAGGGAGGCCGTCACCGAGCTCGCCCGGCAGACCGCCGAGCTGCTCAACGCACGCCCGCTGGAGCCGCGCTTCTTCGATCGCCAGGTCGCCTTCAACCTGCTGCCCCAGGTCGGCACCCCCGACGCACAGGGTCACACAACGGTGGAGCGGCGCCTGGTTGGCGAGCTGCGCCAGGTGCTCGACCTGCCGCAGCTGAAGATTTCCGTGACCTGCATTCAAGTCCCGGTGTTTTTCGGCGATAGCTTCAGTGTGGCGGTGCAAAGCCGTAATCCGGTCGATCTGGCGGCCGTCAACGCCGCGCTGGAGGCCGCCGACGGCATCGAACTGGTCGAATTGGGGGATTATCCGACACCGGTAGGTGACGCAGTGGGCCAGGACGTGGTCTATGTTGGTCGTGTACGCCATGGTGTCGATGAAGACCAGCAACTGAACCTGTGGCTGACCACCGACAATGTGCGCAAGGGCGCGGCGCTGAATGCCGTGCAGGCGGCACAATTGTTGATAAAACACATGGCGTAAAAGATACTGCGAGCAATTTTGTCCTGCACCGCGCAAAGGTTTTCGGGACGCTTCATACAAGGGAAGAGTTCATGCTTCGAATTCGCAAACTGGTTCTAGCCATCGCGGCAGCCTCGGCGCTGTCGTCCGGCATGGCTAACGCTCTGGGGTTGGGCGAGCTGACCCTCAAGTCGGCGCAGAACCAGCCGCTGGATGCCGAGATCGAACTGCTCGATGTGCGCGACCTCACCGCAGCGCAGATGGCGCCCAGCCTGGCGTCGCCGGAAGAGTTCGCCAAGGCCGGGGTGGCCTTCCCGCCGTACCTCGAAGACCTCACGTTCACCCCGGTGGTCAACCCCAACGGCAAGAGCGTGCTGCGGGTCACCTCCAGCAAGGCGCTGCCGGAGCCGGTGGTCAAGTTCCTGGTCCAGGTCATGTGGCCTCAGGGCCGTCTGCTGCGCGACTACAGCGTGTTGCTCGACCAGGCGCAGGCCCAGGGCAGCCAGCCGACCCAGGCCAATATCAACCCGGCGGTCAGCGCGGGCAGCTACACCACCAAGCGCCGCGACACCCTCTGGCAGATTGCGGCGCGCAACAGCAACGGCGGCTCGATCCAGCAGACCATGCTGGCCATCCAGGCGCTGAACCCGGATGCCTTCATCGGCAACAACATCAACCAGCTCAAGACCGGCCAGGTCCTGCGCCTGCCCGATCAGCAGCAGGCGCAGAGCATTTCCCAGGCCCAGGCCAACCGCGAAGTGGCCGAGCAGTACGCCGCCTGGCGCGAAGGCCGTCGCCTCGGCCCACGTGCACGGCAACTGGACGCCACCCGCCGTGGCGAGGCCGGCGCCGCGCCGGCGCGCATCGCCCAGGGCGACAACCTGCGCCTGGTGGCGCCGGGCGGCAAGGCTGCGGCCGGTGAGGCCAAGGCGCTGGGCGACAAGCTGGCCGTGGCCCAGGAAAGCCTCGACACCAGCCGTCGCGACAACGAAGAACTCAAGAGCCGAATGGTCGACCTGCAGAGCCAGCTGGACAAGCTGCAGCGTCTGATCGAGCTGAAGAACGACCAGTTGGCGCGCCTGGAGGCCCAGGGTGGCGCAGCACCGCAGCCGCCGGCCGGCGCGCTGCCGGGTGAGCCAGCTCCGGCGCAACCGGTGGTGAACGCCCAACTGACCCCGGCCGAACCGGTGGTCGCTCCGGCGCCTGCCGCCGCCGACACCGCGCCGCAGGATGTGGCCGCCGAAGCGCCGGCCAGCGAAGAGCCCGGCATGCTCGACCAGTTGCTGGGCAACCCGCTGCTGCTGGGCCTGATCGCCGGCTCCGCGTTCCTGGTCCTGCTGCTGTTGCTGCTGCTCCTGGCGCGCAAGCGCAAGGCCCAGCAGGAAGCCGAAAAGCACCTGCGCATGGCGCGTGCGCTGGCCGAGGATGGCGAGCGCGGCCCTGACCTGGAGCTGCCACCCAGCAGCTTCGAAGGCCTCGACGTGTCGGCGCCGACCGTGACCCTGTCGCCAGCGGTGGTGGCGGCCTCGGCGGCTGCGGCCGTTGCCGCGGAAAAGCCTGCGGCCCCCGTCGAAGCCGCCGCGCCGGCGGTCGATCCGCGCGCCGCGCTGCTGGCCGAAGTGGACGACAGCCTGGCCCGTGGCCGTCTCAACCATGCCGCCGACCTGCTGGAAGCGGCGGTGGCTTCCGAGCCACAGCGCAGCGACCTGCGCCTGAAGCTGATGGAAGTCTATGCCCGCCAGGGTGACCAGGACGCCTTCGCCGGCCAGGAGCGCAAGCTGGCGGTCAATGACGCGAACCAGGCCGAGGTCGCCGCGCTCAAGGAGCGCTTCCCGGCCATGCTGGGTGTCGCGGCGGTGGCGGCAGGCGCTGCCGGGGCCGCTGCCCTGGCAGCCGAGCTGGATGAGCAGTATGTCCAGGACCTGCTGCAGGACAAGGAGCTGGAGCTGGGCGAAAGCGCGCCGGAACTCGTCGTGGAGCCGGAACCTGAGCCTGTCGTGGCGGCCGAGCCGGAACCTGAGCCTGTCGTCGAAGAGGCCGACCTGGACAGCGCCTTCGACCTGAGCCTGGGTGATGACTTGCCGGTAGATGACCATCTGGACCTGGCTGGTCTTGAGGACTTGGTTGTCGAAGCGCCCGAGATCGAGGCCGAGCCTGCGCCTGCGGTTGCCGAAACCGATGCCGACGACGACTTCGAGGCTTTGCTTGCCCAGGCCCAGGCGACGCCGCAGAATGTCGACGATCTGGCCGAGTTCGACCTGGATGTCGCCGAACAGCCGGTGGCCCCGGCCAGCAGCGAGGAAGCCCCGGTGGACGTGGCGGCGGAGCTCGCGGCCTTCGAGGCCATTCCGGAGTTCGACCCGATCTCCGAGCTGGAGCTGCCCGAGGACTTCGACCTGTCGCTGTCGCTGGACGACGACTCGCCGGCGGCGAAGAACTTCGCCTCGGAACTGGACGACGTCAACGCCGAACTCGACAAGCTGTCGCAGAACTTCGATGTCCCGGCAGCGGCGCCTGAGCCACAGTTCACCGCCGAGGATGCGGCACTGGAGCCCGAGCCGCTGGACGACCTGGACTTCGACTTCTTCTCCGGCGCCGACGAGGTGGCCACCAAGCTCGACCTGGCTCGCGCCTACATCGACATGGGCGACCACCAGGGTGCCCGTGACATCCTCGACGAAGTGGTCAAGGACGGCGATGACAGCCAGCGCCAGGAAGCCAACGAGATGCTCTCGCGCCTGGTCTGAGGCGACGTTGCACCGCGCGGGGCAAGCCCATTCCCACAGAACACGTGGGAGCGGGCTTGCCCCGCGATCATTTCGGCCCCTGCACGGTTTGCCGGTATACTCCCGCCTTTCGTTTCAGCATCAGGTTTGCCGCTCTTGGACATCATCGACACCGCCGCCGCCGAATCGGCCGCCGAAGGCTACACCCGCATCGCCCTGGGCGTGGAATACAAAGGCTCGCGCTACCGCGGCTGGCAGCGCCAGGCCAGTGGCGTGCCCAGTGTCCAGCAGGCCCTGGAGCAGGCGCTGTCGACGGTGGCCAACGAGCCGATCTCGGTGATCTGCGCCGGGCGTACCGATGCCGGCGTCCATGGCTGCGGGCAGATCGTGCATTTCGACACCCGCGCCGTGCGCGACGAGCGCGCCTGGACCCTGGGTACCAACTTCAACTTGCCCCACGACATCAGCGTGGTCTGGTCGGCGCCCATGCCGGCGCACTTCCATGCTCGCTTCAAGGCCACCGCGCGTCGCTATCGCTACGTCATCTACAACGACCCGATCCGCCCGGCGCACCTGGCCGAGGAAGTGACCTGGAACCACCGCCCACTGGACGTCGAGCGCATGGCCGAGGCCGCGCAGTATCTGCTGGGTACCCATGACTTCAGCGCCTTCCGCGCCAGCCAGTGCCAGGCCAAGTCGCCGATCAAGCATATCCACCACCTGCGCGTGACCCGTCATGGCCGGATGATCGTGCTGGACGTGCGCGCCACCGCGTTCCTGCACCACATGGTGCGCAACATCGCCGGCGTGCTGATGACCATCGGCGCCGGCGAGCGTCCGGTGGAGTGGGCCCGGGAGGTGCTGGAGGGGCGCAACCGTCGTGACGGCGGGGTGACCGCGCACCCTTACGGCCTCTACCTGGTGCAGGTGGAGTACCCAGAAGAATACGCGCTGCCGCAGCGTTACATCGGCCCACACTTTCTTACCGGCTACGAGGCGCTGGCGGACTGACGGGGCACGGGTCATTTGCTACCATCGACGCTTTCCCGATCACCCAAGGTTCGCCGTCCATGAGCAACGTTCGCAGCAAGATCTGCGGGATTACCCGTATCGAGGACGCCCTGGCCGCGGTCGAGGCCGGCGCCGACGCCCTCGGTTTCGTCTTCTATGCGAAAAGCCCGCGGGCGGTGGACGTGCGCCAGGCGCGGGCGATCATCGATGCGCTGCCGCCGTTCGTGACCACCGTGGGGTTGTTCGTCAACGCCTCGCGCTGCGAGCTCAACGAGATCCTCGAAGTGGTTTCCCTGGACCTGCTACAGTTCCACGGCGATGAAACCCCGGCCGATTGCGAGGGCTACCACCGCCCCTGGATCAAGGCCCTGCGGGTGCGCCCGGGGGATGACCTGGAGGCCGCCTGCCGCCACTACGCCGGCGCCCGCGGCATCCTGCTGGACGCCTATGTGCCGGGCGTGCCGGGGGGAACCGGCGAGGCCTTCGACTGGTCACTGATTCCGCAGCGCCTGAGCAAGCCGATCATTCTTGCCGGTGGTCTTTCGGCCGACAACGTCGCCGCGGCCATTCGCCAGGTGCGCCCGTACGCGGTGGATGTCAGTGGCGGTGTGGAGCAGGCCAAGGGCATCAAGGATGCGGCAAAGATCGAAGCCTTCATGCAGGCGGTGAAACACGCGTGAACGCGGATGTGACGGCTGGCCGCGCGCCATCGTCCATAGCTTTCGCAGCCCGGTGCTGCCAGGCCGCGCCAGAGCGCGGGGCATGCCGGGGAAGAATTGGAGGTGGGGCGGTTGTAGCCGGCCCATCGTCGCTTTACAGAAGAATTTGAGCTCAAGGGCAGGGCGGGGCCGCGCAGGTCTCCCCGGCCAATACTGGAGAAAGCAAGCATGAGCAACTGGTTGGTAGACAAACTGATCCCTTCGATCATGCGTTCCGAGGTGAAGAAGAGCTCGGTGCCGGAAGGGCTGTGGCACAAGTGCCCGTCCTGCGAAGCCGTGCTGTATCGCCCGGAGCTGGAAAAGACCCTCGACGTCTGCCCTAAGTGCAACCACCACATGCGTATCGGCGCCCGCGCGCGCATCGATATCTTCCTCGATCCAGAAGGCCGTGCCGAGCTGGGCGCCGACCTGGAACCGGTCGACCGCCTGAAGTTCCGTGACGGCAAGAAGTACAAGGACCGCCTGACCGCCGCGCAGAAGCAGACCGGCGAGAAGGATGCGCTGATTTCCATGAGCGGCACCCTGATGGGCATGCCGATCGTGGTCAGCGCCTTCGAGTTCTCCTTCATGGGCGGCTCCATGGGTGCCATCGTCGGTGAGCGTTTCGTGCGCGCCGCCAACTACGCCCTGGAAAACCGCTGCCCGATGGTCTGCTTCTCCGCTTCCGGCGGCGCGCGCATGCAGGAAGCGCTGATTTCGCTGATGCAGATGGCCAAGACCTCCGCCGTGCTGGCGCGCCTGCGCGAAGAAGGCATTCCGTTCATCTCGGTGCTGACCGACCCGGTCTACGGCGGCGTTTCGGCCAGCCTGGCGATGCTCGGCGACGTGATCGTCGGCGAGCCGAAGGCGCTGATCGGCTTCGCCGGTCCGCGGGTGATCGAACAGACCGTGCGCGAGAAGCTGCCCGAAGGCTTCCAGCGCAGCGAGTTCCTGCTGGAGCACGGCGCCATCGACCTGATCATCTCCCGTGACGAGCTGCGTCCGCGCCTGGCTCGCCTGCTGGCGCAGATGACCGGCCAGCCGACTCCGGAAGCGGCCAAAGAGGTCGCCGCGGTCGCGTGATGAACCAGCGCAGCCTGGGCGACTGGCTCGCCTACCTCGAACAGTTGCACCCCTCGGCCATCGACATGGGCCTGGAGCGCTCGCAACAGGTGCTGGCGCGCCTGGGGCTGGGCAAGCTGGCGCCGCGGGTGGTGACGGTGACCGGTACCAACGGCAAGGGCTCGACCTGCGCTTTCGTGGCCGCGTTGCTGCGCGCCCAGGGGCTCAAGGTCGGGGTGTACAGTTCGCCGCACCTGCTGCGTTACAGCGAACGGGTGCTGATCGAGGGTCGCGAGGCCAGCGATGAGCGCCTGTGCGAAGCGTTCGCCGCAGTGGAAGCGGCGCGCGGCGAGATCTCGCTGACCTATTTCGAAATGGGCACCCTGGCGGCGTTCTGGCTGTTCAAGCAATCCGCGCTGGATGCGGTGGTGCTCGAGGTCGGCCTGGGTGGCCGGCTGGATGCAGTCAACCTGGTGGATGCCGACGTGTCGCTGGTCACCAGTATCGGTGTCGACCACGTCGACTACCTGGGTGATAGCCGCGAGTCGGTGGCGTACGAGAAGGCGGGGATCTTCCGCCGGGGCAAGCCTGCGCTGTGCGGTGACCTGGATCCGCCGCAGCCTTTGCTGGACAAGGTGCGCGAGCTGGATTGCCCGTTCTTCCTGCGCGGGCGTGATTTCGACCTGGATAGCAGCGTCGACCACTGGCATTGGCGTGGTCGCCAGCTCGACGGTTCGCCCGTTGAACTGCGCGACCTGCCGTTGCTCGACCTGCCTATGGAGAATGCCGCCCTGGCCTTGCAGGCCTTCCTGCTGACGGGCCTGCCGTGGGATAGCGGCAAGGTTCGCCAGGCCTTGCTGGACACCCGTATCACCGGTCGTCTCGACCGGCGCGAGCTGTTGCTGCAAGGCAAGCGCGTGGAGCTGTTGCTGGATGTTGGCCATAATCCGCACGCTGCCGAGTACCTGGCCCGCCGTCTGGCGGCACGCCCGGTGAAGGGGCGGCGCCTGGCGGTGTTCGGCCTGTTGGCCGACAAGGACCTGGCCGGTGTGCTCGCGCCGCTGCGCGACCAGGTCGCCGACTGGGCGGTGGCGCCGCTGGACACGCCGCGTAGCCGCCCGGCCACGGAGCTGGCGGATGCCTTGACGAACCTGGGTGCGACAGTGAAGTCTTACGCCAGTGTCGCGGCTGCCCTCGAAGGGCAGTGCGCCCAGGCGACGGCGGATGACCAGGTTCTGCTGTTCGGTTCGTTTTTCTGCGTCGGCGAGGCCTTGGCCTGGCTCGAGCGGCAGGTCCCCGAGGATGGAGTAGATGGCAGTGCTGGATAAAGGGATGAAACAGCGCATGGTCGGTGCGCTGGTGCTGGTGGCGCTGGCGGTGATCTTCCTGCCGATGTTGTTCACCCGCGAGGACGAGCTACGCCAGGTGCGAGTCGAGGCGCCGGAGGCGCCGGCCATGCCGAGTCTGCCCCAGGTGCAGGTGGAGCCGGTTCAGGTGCCGGAGCCTCAGCCGTTGCCGGAGCAGAATGCGCAGCCGCCGGTAGTGGTCGACGAGTCCACGGCGCCGGTGACGGCGCCGAGCCAGCCCATCGCGCCGGTCGCGACCGTGGCGCCCCCTGTGCAGCCCAAGCCGCAGACACCAGTGCCGACGCCGCCGGTCGCCAAGGTGGAGGAGCGTCCGGCGCCTGCGCCGAGCGTTGCGCCCGCCGCCAAGCCGGCCGCGCCGTCGAAGATCGATGCCAACGGCCTGCCGGTGAGCTGGTCGATCCAGTTGGCCAGCCTGTCCAACCGGGCCGGTGCCGAGAATCTGCAGAAGACCCTGCGCAGCCAGGGCTACAACGCCTACATCCGTTCGGCGGACGGCATGAACCGGGTGTTCGTCGGGCCGCTGATCGAGCGCGCCGAGGCCGAGCGCCTGCGTGATGTGATCAGCCGCCAGCAAAACCTCAAGGGTATCGTGGTGCGCTTCCAGCCGGAGCGTGGCTGACGCACATCTCACGCCCTCCCTGTAGGAGCGGCCTTGTGCCGCGAAAGGGCCGCAACGCGGCCCCCGCTCACACCTTGGGGCTGCTGCGCAGCCCTTTCGCGGCACAAGGCCGCTCCTACAGAGTCAGCGCAGGCCAGGCGGTCTGTTTCAGGGCGTAAAGCTGTCCCCGGAGTCAGCCCGCAGCCCTTCAAACGCCTGACATTCCGCTTACTCCAAGCCCCTGGCTCTGGTAAAATGCGCCGCCTCTAACGTCGGCAGGCAACACCGTGGCATTTACCTGGGTTGATTGGGCGATCATCGCGATCGTCGTCATTTCATCACTGATCAGTCTCAAGCGCGGCTTCGTCAAGGAAGCCTTGTCCCTGCTCATCTGGATTGTCGCCGGTGCGGTGGCCTGGATGTTCGGCGGCTCGCTTGCGCAGTATCTTGAAAGCTATATCCAGATGCCTTCAGCGCGGGTCATTGCCGGCTGCGCCATTCTTTTCGTCGCCACGCTGCTGGTCGGGGCGATGCTCAATTTCCTCATCGGCGAACTGATCCGCGTGACCGGGTTGTCCGGCACTGATCGCTTCCTCGGCATGGCCTTCGGCGCCGCGCGCGGGGGCTTGCTGGTGGTGGTGGCGGTCGGGCTGCTGAGCCTGGGGCCGGTGCAACAGGATCCGTGGTGGCAGGAATCACGCCTGATACCACAATTTCTATTGGTAGCCGATTGGTCGAAGAACCTCATTCTCGGGTTCAGCGGCCAGTGGATGTCCAGTGGGGTCAGCGCACCCGTTGACCTTCCGTTCAAGGAGCAGTTGCTCGGGCCGACCAAGCCCTGAGCGCTCTTCACTCAAGTTTCATCAAAGTAGGGGTTGCGTCGCATGTGTGGCATCGTCGGTATCGTCGGTAAGTCGAACGTCAATCAGGCGCTGTATGACGCGCTTACGGTCCTCCAGCACCGCGGCCAGGATGCTGCCGGTATCGTGACCAGCCACGACGGCCGGTTGTTCCTGCGCAAGGATAACGGCCTGGTGCGCGACGTCTTCCAGCAGCGCCACATGCAGCGCCTGGTCGGCAGCATCGGCATCGGTCACGTGCGTTACCCGACCGCCGGCAGCTCCACTTCGGCCGAGGCCCAGCCGTTCTACGTCAACTCGCCCTACGGCATCACCCTGGCGCACAACGGCAACCTGACCAACGTCGAGCAGCTGGCCAAGGAGATCTACGAGTCCGACCTGCGCCACGTCAACACCAACTCCGACTCCGAAGTGCTGCTGAACGTGTTCGCCCACGAGCTGGCCGTGCGCGGCAAGCTGCAGCCGACCGAAGAAGACGTGTTCGCCGCGGTTTCCCACGTGCACAGCCGTTGCGTCGGTGGCTACGCGGTGGTGGCGATGATCACCGGCTACGGCATTGTCGGCTTCCGCGACCCCAACGGCATCCGTCCGGTGGTGTTCGGCCAGCGTCACACCGATGAAGGCGTCGAGTACATGATCGCCTCGGAAAGCGTGGCCCTGGACGTGCTCGGCTTCACCCTGATCCGCGACCTGGCGCCGGGCGAGGCGGTGTACATCACCGAAGGCGGCCAGATGTTCACCAAGCAGTGCGCCGAAAGCCCGAAACTGCAGCCGTGCATCTTCGAGCATGTCTACCTGGCCCGTCCGGACTCGATCATCGACGGCGTCTCGGTGTACAAGGCGCGCCTGCGCATGGGCGAGAAGCTGGCCGAGAAGATCCAGCGCGAGCGCCCGGACCACGACATCGACGTGGTCATCCCGATTCCCGACACCAGCCGCACCGCGGCGCTGGAGCTGGCCAACCACCTGGGCGTCAAGTTCCGCGAAGGCTTCGTCAAGAACCGCTACATCGGCCGTACCTTCATCATGCCCGGCCAGGCCGCGCGCAAGAAATCGGTACGCCAGAAGCTCAATGCCATCGAGCTGGAATTCCGCGGCAAGAACGTGATGCTGGTGGACGACTCGATCGTGCGCGGCACCACCTGCAAGCAGATCATCCAGATGGCCCGCGAAGCCGGCGCCAAGAATGTCTACTTCTGCTCCGCGGCCCCCGCGGTGCGCTACCCCAACGTCTACGGCATCGACATGCCGAGCGCTCACGAACTGATCGCCCACAACCGTACCACCGAACAGGTGGCCGAGTTGATCGGCGCCGACTGGCTGATCTACCAGGACCTCCCGGACCTGATCGAATCGGTCGGTGGCGGCAAGATCAAGATCGAGCATTTCGATTGCGCGGTGTTCAACGGTGAGTATGTCACCGGCGATATCGACGAAGCCTACCTCGAGCGCATCGAGCAGGCCCGTAACGACCTGGCCAAGGTGAAGAACCAGGCGGTCAGCGCAATCATCGACCTGTACAACAACTGATTTGGGAGCGACGGCATGACCGATCAATGGGATGCCGGTCGACTGGACAGTGACCTCGAGGGTGTCGGTTTCGACACCCTGGCGGTGCGCGCCGGTCAGAACCGTACACCGGAGGCCGAGCACAGCGAAGCGCTGTTCCTGACCTCCAGCTATGTCTTTCGCACGGCCGCCGACGCCGCCGCGCGCTTTGCCGGCGAAACGCCGGGCAACGTCTACTCACGCTACACCAACCCGACCGTGCGCGCCTTCGAGGAGCGCCTGGCGGCCATGGAGGGCGCCGAGCAGGCTGTGGCCACTTCCACCGGCATGGCGGCGATTCTCGCCGTGGTCATGTCGCTGTGCAGCGCTGGCGACCATGTGCTGGTATCGCAGAGCGTGTTCGGCTCGACCATCAGCCTGTTCGAGAAGTACTTCAAGCGTTTCGGCGTGCAGGTGGACTACGTGCCGCTGGTCGACCTGAACGGCTGGGAAAAGGCCATCAAGGCCAATACCAAGCTGCTGGTCGTCGAGTCGCCCTCCAACCCGCTGGCCGAGCTGGTGGACATCACCGCACTGGCCGAGATCGCCCATGCCCGCGGCGCCATGCTGGTGGTGGACAACTGCTTCAGCACCCCGGCCTTGCAGCAGCCGCTCAAGCTCGGCGCCGACATCGTGTTCCACTCGGCCACCAAGTTCATCGACGGCCAGGGCCGTTGCATGGGCGGCGTGGTGGCCGGGCGCAGCGAGCAGATGAAGGAAGTGGTGGGCTTCCTGCGCACCGCCGGCCCGACCCTCAGCCCGTTCAACGCCTGGGTCTTCACCAAGGGGTTGGAGACTCTCAAGCTGCGCATGCGCGCCCACTGCGAGAGTGCCCAGGCGTTGGCCGAGTGGCTCGAGCAACAGGACGGCATCGAGAAGGTCCACTACGCCGGCCTGCCGAGCCACCCGCAGCATGAGCTGGCCAAGCGCCAGATGAGCGGCTTCGGCGCGGTGGTCAGCTTCGAGGTCAAGGGCGGCAAGGAAGGCGCCTGGCGCTTCATCGACGCCACCCGGGTGATCTCCATCACCACCAACCTTGGTGACAGCAAGACCACCATCGCCCACCCGGCCACCACCTCTCACGGCCGTCTGACGCCGCAGGAGCGTGAAGCGGCGGGTATCCGTGACAGCCTGGTGCGCGTGGCGGTCGGACTGGAAGACGTGGCCGACCTGCAAGCCGATCTGGCCCGCGGCCTGGCGGCGCTGTGATCGACTGGAAGGGTGGCGAACCCGGCCATAACGGCCGGGTGGCCCTGGTGACCGGTGCCGCCCGCGGCATCGGCCTGGGCATCGCCGCCTGGTTGATCTGCGAGGGCTGGCAGGTGGTGCTCAGTGATCTGGATCGCCCGCGCGGCACCAAAGTCGCCAAGGCCCTGGGCGACAACGCCTGGTTCATCACCATGGACGTGGCCGACGAGGCCCAGGTCAGTGCCGGGGTGTCCGAGGTGCTCGGGCAGTTCGGCCGGCTGGATGCGCTGGTGTGCAACGCGGCGATCGCCAATCCGCATAACCAGACCCTGGAAAGCCTGTCCCTGGCCCAATGGAACCGGGTGCTGGCGGTCAACCTCAATGGCCCGATGCTGCTGGCCAAGCATTGCGCACCTTATCTGCGCGCCCATGGTGGCGCGATCGTCAACCTGACCTCCACCCGCGCCCGGCAGTCCGAGCCGGACACCGAGGCCTATGCCGCCAGCAAGGGCGGCCTGGTCGCCTTGACCCACGCCCTGGCCATGAGCCTGGGGCCGGAGATCCGTGTCAATGCGGTGAGCCCGGGCTGGATCGATGCCCGTGATCCTTCGCAGCGACGCGCCGATCCGCTGAGCGACGCCGACCATGCCCAGCATCCGGCTGGCAGGGTAGGGACGGTCGAGGATGTGGCGGCGCTGGTGGCGTGGTTGTTGTCGCGCCAGGCGGGGTTCGTCACCGGCCAAGAGTTCGTGGTCGATGGCGGGATGACCCGCAAGATGATCTACACCTGAGCTGTAACCTGTTGAGATGCAAGAGAAAGGGGCTTATAGCCCCTTTTTTTGTCGGTTGTGCCGGCCCTGTCGCGGGGCAAGCCCGCTCCCACGCTGTGGGTATCGGGTTGTGGGAGCGGGCTTGCCCCGCGATCAGGCTGCCCCAGCGGCTACCTTTTTTGCCCTTTTTGAAAAAAACTTCAATGGGGGTATTGACTTAGCATCGGTACCTGCGTAAATTTCGCGGCCTCAGCGAAGCAAACGCAACAAGCAACATCGCGGGGGTGATTAGCTCAGCCGGGAGAGCATCTGCCTTACAAGCAGAGGGTCGGCGGTTCGATCCCGTCATCACCCACCACTTCCTGAGACGTTCCTGGTTCAGTGGTTTCGAAAGAAGCACACTGGCAGAGAGGAACAGGACGCAAGTCCAACTATGCGCGGCGGTAGTTCAGTCGGTTAGAATACCGGCCTGTCACGCCGGGGGTCGCGGGTTCGAGTCCCGTCCGCCGCGCCATTTTTCTCCAGATGGGTGCTTGCACCGGTCTGAGGCCGCAAGGCCAGATCCCAGTTTCAATCAGGCGCAAGCCTGAACGATACGCAGCGGTAGTTCAGTCGGTTAGAATACCGGCCTGTCACGCCGGGGGTCGCGGGTTCGAGTCCCGTCCGCTGCGCCATCTTCTGCCAAGAGCCCCATGAACGCTCAAGGCAAAACAGAAAAGGCGATATCAAAGTCGCTTTTTTTGTGCCTGGCTTTCGCGCCACAGCGCTTGAAAGCTCAGATCCCAGTTTCAATCGGGTGCAAGCCCGAACGATACGCAGCGGTAGTTCAGTCGGTTAGAATACCGGCCTGTCACGCCGGGGGTCGCGGGTTCGAGTCCCGTCCGCTGCGCCATCTTCGCCTCGAGGTCCCTAGAACACCTCGAAGCTACGAAAAAGCGACCCTCGGGTCGCTTTTTTCGTTTCAGCGCCTTGCACAGACACGGGCAAGGATTTACACCAAGCTGACAGAGTCTTCACCGATCAATGGTTTCAGCCACTGATCGATGTGTTGCACAATACGCCCCATTCGTTTCTTCCCGGAATTGGCAATGTCTAGATCAACCGTCTATGGCGCGCTCGGGCTGGCCGTCGTGCTGGCGGGTGTGTCCGGCTGTTCCTCGAAAAAGGCCGCCGTCTACGAGCACGAGAACTTCGATGACTCGGGCACCTTCTCCCGCAGTTTCGCCACCAGCGAGGCGGGCTCCTGCGAGGCGGCGCGGCGCGCGCTGCTCAGCCAGGGCTACATCATCACCAGCAGCGACGCCAACCAGGTCGCCGGCAACAAGAGCTTCCAGCAGAACGCCGAGAACCACCTGCAGATCAGCTTCAACATCACCTGCGTGCCGGACATGAGCGACAAGCAGCGCTCGACCATGTTCGCCAACGCCCTGCAGGACCGCTATACCCTGAAGAAATCCAACACTTCCGCCAGTCTTGGCGTGGGTGTACTGGGTTCGGTGTCGATGCCGATCGGTTCCACTGACGATTCCATGGTCAAGGTCGCCAGCGAGACAGTCACCGCCGCGCAGTTCTATGACCGCTACTTCGCTTTGGTGGAAAGCTACCTGCCGAAGCAGAAGAAGCCGGAGAAAACCGAGGCCGCCGCCGAGCCGAAGGTTGAAAAACCGGCCGCCGACCTGGGCCTGCCGGAGCCTGCGCCCGCTGCCCTGGCGCCCGCGGCGCAGCCTGCCACGCCGGTCGCCGAGAGCGTGGCAGAGGCACCGGCCCCGGTACCGACTCCGGTTGCCGCCGCCCCTGCCGCTGCTCCCGCGCCTGTTGCCGCTCCAGCGGCTTCTGTACCGGCTAGCGAAGCCCCTGCGGCCCCGATTGTGGACGACAGCAAGGGCTCGCAGCCCATCGCGCCGCCCGTCGAGCCGGCACCGATCCAGGTGCAGCAGGAAGCACCGGCAGTGGAGCAGGCTCCCGCGCCACTCTGACACGTCGATAACTTCCCGGGCGCCTGCTACGTTTATCGTTCATAGGGCTGTAATCATTCCGTCATTTCGCTGGCTTAGGTTGGCGCAATGACTGAAGAACGATGAATGAAGGGGCGTGAAGATGGACGATTACCAGGAAGAACTGCTCGAATTCCAGGCCTATGAACTGGACCTGCCGGAGCCGGCCGACGACGCCACCGAGCTTTAACCCACCTGTCGCTGATTGCGGCGAAACTCCCCGGGCGTCAGCCCCGTCCAGCGCTTGAATGCGCGCTGGAAGGCCTCGGCCGAGGCGAACCCCAACAGATAGGCGATCTCGCCGAAGGCCAGCTCCGTGTCGCGGATATAGGTCTCGGCCAGGTCGCGCCGCGTGTCGTTGAGCAGGTTGCGAAAGCGCGTGCCTTCCTCGGCGAGTTTGCGGCGCAAGGTCCAGGTCGGCAGTTGCAGGTGCCGCGCCACTTCTTCCAGATCCGGCTCGCGCCCACCGTTCAACAGCGGTCCCAGCAGGTGGGTGATGCGCTCGCCCAGGCTGCGCACGCGGGTGCGCTGGGCCAGTTCTGCTTCGCACAGCTGCAGCAGGTGCTGCCAGGTACTGGGGCAGTGTTGCGGGTTGGGCAGGGCCAGGGTGGCCTGGCTCAGGCGCAGCTGGTTGGCCGTGGCGCCGAAATGCACCGGGCCTGCGCACAGGCTTTGGTACTGTGCGGCGTAGGCGGGGGCGTCGAACTCGATTTCCAGGCGCTCGGCCTGCACCGGCCTGGCCGCCAGGGCGCCAAGCTGCGCCAGCCAGCCAGCCAGCAGCGAGTCGACCACGAAGCGGTTGTAGTCGTTGTAGGGGCTGATGGAATAGAACCGCAGCCAAGCGCCCTGGGCGTCTTCCTGAAAGCTCGACTGGCCCCGGTAGTTGGCGGCATACAGCGGCTCGAAACGCAGCAGGGTGCGGGCGGCATCGCCAAGGGTCGGGGCCTGGGCGGCGGCGACGCCGGCCAGGCCGGCCTGGGCCAGGCGGCTCAGGCGCCCCATGTGCAGGCCCAGCGCCGGCTCGGTGGACAAGGCGATCGCCGCGTGCCCCAGGTGCATGTAGCGCGGGATCGACAGCCGCGCACCCGGCTCGGCCAGGCGCCTGGAGTCGAGGCTATAGCGCAGCAGCAGGGGGTGTGGATCGTGACCGAGTGCCGTCAGCGCCTCGGCCAGGGGCTGGACGAAACCTACCGACAGTTCACCCAGGCGTACGCGGGGGCGGGGCATGGCGTCACAGCCACAGGTTGAGCAGGCGCGCGCCGTGGCTGTCGTTGCCGACCCACAACGTGCCACCCTGGCTGGCAAAGCCCTGCCCATCGCTGCCCAGCTCCCAGAACTGACCACGCATGAACACGCTCATGCTCGGGGTGCCGGCGTTGGCGGCTAGCGGCAGTTGCTGCCAGGCGCGCTGTTCGCTCACTGCGCCGCGGCGCAGGGGCAGGTCGGCGGCCTGGGCCTGGTGGCGGTTGCCACGCCAGGGCGCCTGCCAGCTCTGCTTGCCACTGAGGAACACCGGGTTGGCAACCAGTTGCACCGATTGCGCGGCCAGTTGCCGGTAGTTGGCGGGGTACCAGCTGTCGCTGCCGATCAGCACGCCCAGGCGTCCGGCGGGAGTCTGCAGCACCTGCAGCGGATGCTGCTGGCCGTCGTGGATGTAGCGCCGGCTTTCGCTGTCGGGGTACTGCTGGTGCTGGGGTTGCCCGAGCACCGAACCGTCGCTGGCGAACACCAGGCTGCTGTTGTACAGCGGACCGTTGCCGGTGCGCAGCACGCCGTTCTCCACATAGGGCGCGGGCAGGACGATGGAGCCGGCGACCAGGGTGACGCCGAACTCCCGGGCCAGGTTGCCGAACACCTGCTGGTAGTCGGCGGCCATCTGCGCGGCCTTCATGCGCAGATGGGCGTCCGAGCGGCGATCATCGCCGCTGGCGGCCAGCATCGCCAGGCCGTAGCGGAGCGGATTGCTCAGCTCCAGCCACTGCCATGCCTCGTTGCGCTGGGTGACCTGGTACAGCTCGCGCTTCTCGCCCCGGGCCCACAGCCAGGTGCCGATATGCTCCGGCAACACCACCACGGTGCGCGGGTTGACCAGGCCCTGGGCGCGGGCCTGTTCCAGGTAGGCCGAGAGCTTGCGGTGCAGGCGCGTGAGGTTCTGGTAGTCCCCCGGATACAGCAGCGGCTCGACCCCCAGCAGGTTGCCGTGCTCGCCCGGCACGCCCTGGTTGAGGGCCAGTTCGATGCGCAGGTCGGACAAGTAATGACCCTCCGGGCGCTGCAGGGTCCAGAAGCCGTAGCCGCAGAGGGCGGCAAGGGTGACCAGCGCCAGGGCGCCGGCTAGCAGTTTTCGCATGGAGCGGTCCAGCGTTGTGCAGAAGGAGTGCCCTAGGGTAGTCCTGCTGTGCAGCAGGATCAATAAGTTGTCAGTTTCGATCATTGAGCGGGTTCAAACGCCTGTTTAATGTCGTCCTCAGACAAACGACGGGTCCCGCTGCGCTGCTGTAGAGCGCGGGTAGAGGTGCCCGCATTCCGTGATCACGCCACCTGTGGAGTCCATCCATGGCTACCGACCGTTACCCGCACCTGCTGGCCCCTCTCGACCTGGGCTTCACCACCTTGCGCAACCGCACCCTGATGGGCTCGATGCACACCGGCCTCGAGGAGCGCCCGGGCGGCTTCGAGCGCATGGCTGCCTACTTTGCCGAGCGCGCCCGTGGCGGCGTCGGGCTGATGGTCACCGGTGGCATCGCGCCGAACGACGAAGGTGGCGTGTATTCGGGCGCGGCCAAGCTCAGCACCGAGGAAGAGGCCGACAAGCACCGGATCGTCACCGAGGCGGTGCATGCCGCCGGTGGCAAGATCTGCCTGCAGATCCTGCATGCCGGGCGCTATGCCTACAGCCCGAAACAGGTGGCGCCCAGCGCCATCCAGGCGCCGATCAACCCGTTCAAGCCCAGGGAGCTGGACGAAGAGGGCATCGAGAAGCAGATCCGCGACTTCGTCACCTGCGCAAGCCTGGCCCAGCGCGCCGGCTACGACGGCGTCGAGATCATGGGATCGGAAGGCTACTTCATCAACCAGTTCCTCGCCGCCCACACCAACCACCGCACCGATCGCTGGGGCGGCAGCTACGAGAACCGCATGCGCCTGGCGGTGGAGATCGTGAGCCGGGTGCGCGAGGCGGTGGGGCCGAACTTCATCATCATCTTCCGCCTGTCGATGCTCGACCTGGTCGAGGGCGGCAGCACCTGGGACGAGATCGAGCTGCTGGCCAAGGCCATCGAGCAGGCCGGCGCCACGCTGATCAACACCGGTATCGGCTGGCATGAGGCGCGCATCCCGACCATCGCCACCAAGGTGCCGCGCGCGGCGTTCAGCAAGGTCACCGCCAAGCTGCGTGGCGCGGTGAAGATCCCGCTGATCACCACCAACCGCATCAACACCCCGGAGGTGGCCGAGGCGGTGCTGGCCGAAGGCGATGCCGACATGGTCTCGATGGCCCGGCCGTTCCTGGCCGACCCGGATTTCGTCAACAAGGCCGCTGAAGGTCGTGGCGACGAGATCAACACTTGCATCGGCTGCAACCAGGCCTGCCTGGACCACACATTCGGCGGCAAGCTGACCAGCTGCCTGGTCAACCCGCGAGCCTGCCATGAGACCGAACTCAACTACCTGCCGGTGCGGGCGGTGAAGCGCATCGCGGTGGTCGGCGCTGGCCCTGCGGGCCTGGCAGCCGCCACCGTGGCCGCTGAACGCGGTCATGAAGTGACGTTGTTCGATGGCGCCGCTGAGATCGGTGGGCAGTTCAACGTGGCCAAGCGCGTGCCGGGCAAGGAGGAGTTCTACGAGACCCTGCGTTACTTCCGCAACAAGGTGAAGTCCACGGGTGTCGACCTGCGCCTGAATACCCGTGTCGATGTGGCCGCGCTGGTGGCCGGCGAGTTCGACGAGGTCATCCTGGCCACCGGCATCGCCCCGCGCACGCCGGCCATACCCGGCATCGACAACGCCAAGGTGCTGAGCTACCTGGATGTGCTGCTGGAGCGCAAGCCGGTGGGCGAGCGGGTGGCGGTGATCGGTGCCGGCGGCATTGGCTTCGATGTGTCCGAGTATCTGGTGCACAAAGGCGTGGCCACCAGCCAGGACCGTGAGGCGTTCTGGAAGGAGTGGGGCATCGATACGCGTTTGCAGGCCCGTGGTGGTGTGGCCGGGGTCAAGGCCGAGCCTCATGCGCCGGCGCGCCAGGTGTACCTGTTGCAACGCAAGAAGACCAAGGTCGGCGACGGCCTGGGCAAGACCACCGGCTGGATTCATCGCACGGGGCTGAAGAACAAGCAGGTGCAGATGCTCAACAGCGTCGAATACCTGAGCGTGGACGATGCTGGCCTGCATCTGCGGGTTGGCGAGGGCGAGCCGCAGTTGCTGGCGGTGGACAACATCGTCATCTGCGCTGGCCAGGATCCGCTGCGTGAGTTGCATGATGGCCTTGTTGCGGCCGGGCAGTCGGTACACCTGATCGGAGGCGCTGATGTGGCAGCTGAACTTGATGCCAAGCGGGCGATTAACCAAGGGTCGAGGTTGGCGGCGGAACTGTGATTGTTTGAATCGTTGGTGAGCCAACTTCCACAGTTGAGGTGGTAATACACCTTTTCTGTGGAGGTTAGCTTGTCAGCGAGTGGTTGTAACTGAAGAAACATTGCCAGTAGTCTACACTTACTCCATGTCTGTTGATCTTGATCTTGCTTCTAAGCGCGCGATAGTTCAGGCAACG
>NZ_JANCLM010000063.1:0-20589 GCF_024259445.1 Pseudomonas sp. DVZ6 | reverse complement strand
CGGGGGGGGGGGGGGGGCGGGGGGCCCCCCCCCCCCCCACGCTGCCACCCTGTTCCCTGCGTGACAGCGCAGCCCGGAAGGGCTGGGTGATCTCCTACAGGAATTGCGTGGGTGCGGTTCACAGGCACAGGCGGGTCTCCACATCGGTGGCGGCGGTGCCGGCCTTGGTCGGTTCGAGGAACACCGAGAGCAGGTTGGCGCCGGCGAACTCGGGGGCCTTGCTCAGTTCGAGGTAGTACTGGCCGCCGCTTACGGCCGCCTCGCGGCGGAACCACACCTTGTCGCGGGCGCCATTGTCGTAATAGACGATGAGGTAGAAGTCCTTGACGCTCCTGTCGCTCAGGCGGATATCGAGAAAGCCGTTGGACACGGTCTGCCGGGCGCCACCAGCATTGCTCAGCAGTTCGATGCGCTCGCCGACCTTGAGTGGCGGACGCTGCAATTTCGTGCCAAGGATTTCCCTGGACGCCTTGCAGCCGCCGTGTATCGCCGGCACCAGCTGGCGGTACATCAACGGCGAATCCAGGCGGTAATTGGCCGGCAGTTCCCAGACGATCAGCTTGGGCGGCGCCTCGGGCTTGTAGTCGGCGGACAGCAGGTACTCCAGCAGCGAGCCGTCCTCGCCCACGCCGGGCAGGGCGTAGTTGAGTACATCCGCTTCCAGGTACTGCTTCAGGTAGCCGTCGAAGTTGAACTGCTTGCTCTCGTCCTCGCGGGCCGCCGCGTTGCTGTCGCCGACCAGGATCACCTCGGGATCGGGGGCTTCGTCGAACAGGGCGTCGCTGCTGTCGGCCACCGGCACGGTCTGGTAACCGCGCACGTACTGGAAACCGTAGTTGTTGCCGCAGATGTAGCTCAGGGCCAGGTTCAGGGTGCCGTCCTTGGGCACCATCACGCCGGGCTCGGTGCTGTAGCGCTTTTTGGTCAGGCTGTTGTAGAACGGCTGGCGGCGGATCTCCTCGGCCATGAGCCTGGCCGTTGCCTCGGCGCCGGCCGGGGTCCAGTGGTGGTCGCGGCGGAAGAAGTATTCGCCCTGGGGCGGCTGGCGCACCAGCTGCATCATCGGCGCCACCACCGCGCCGGCCTGGCGCAGCTGCCCCAGGTAGCTGTCGAGGTTGCGGCTGGCGCGCGCGTAGTCGAACCCGTGCAGTTGCTCGGCGTAGAGCTTGTCGCGGTGCATAAGGCCGCGGGTCGGCTGGATCGCCATGGCCACCTGGATGCCCTGGCGGTGGAACGCGTCCATCAGCCGGGCGAACTCCGGGCGCATGGGCGCGGGAATGCCGAAGTCATTGGTCAGGTCGACCATCGAGCGGAACAGCCAGCGCTCCTTGCCGGGGACGATCTGGCGCATCAGCTTCATGCGCCCTTCGGCATAGTGCTGCGGTTCGGCCAGGGCCGGGCAGACCATGCACTGCAGGTTTTCGCAGCCGGGCCGGACGGGCTCGGCGGCCTTTGCCTGCGCGCCGAGCAGGGCCAGGGTGGCCGCGAGGCCGAGGGGGAGGAGGGTGTTCATGGGCCAGTCATCCTTGCGTGCGGCACGGCGTCACTCGGTCGGGTCGATGCTGTTGGCCAGGCTCAGGCTGCGGTTGCCTGGCAGCAGCACATAGCTGTACGAGCGGCCCTTCTTGAGGAACAGCTCATCGAAGCTGGCCACTTCCTGGCCACCGACGTAGGCGGCGAAGTCGATCTTGATCTCGTTGACCATGCGCGCGCCGGTCTGGCCGCTGGCCAGGGCCTTGACCACCTCGTGCTTGCCGTCGGCGGTGCGCAGCGTGGCCTGGGACGGGGTCAAGTTGTAGAAGGCCACCTGGGCCTTCTTCGGCTCGTTGACGTACTGGTCGGCGATCAACTGCAGCTGCTTGCCGTCGTAGACCACGGTGCTGGCGGCATTGGCCACCAGGGTCGGTTCGATGGCCTTGGCGCCGATACCGATCCTGTGCACGCCGGCCGGCACGAAGCGGTAGCCGCTGAGCTGGCCGGGGGCGACCTTCTGCGGGTTGAGCTTGCCGCTGAGGGCCACCTCGACGTTGCCGTCGGACAGGTTGAGCACACGCACGAACGCAGAATCGGCCGGGGCCACGGCGTCGTACAGGTCGGCATTGCCTTCGGCGGCCAGGGCGGCGTGGCTGGCACAGGTCAGGGCCAGGGCGGTGAACAGGGGCGAAAGCTTCATCAGGTTCTCCTAGGGACGTCAGAAATGTCCGGGCTGGGCGCTGCGGGCCAGCGCGCCGGGACGATGGGCCAACAGGGTGCGCAGGGGGAACTCCCAGACCACGGTGTCGATCTGCGGGTTCTGCAACTGGTCGCCGGCGAGAAACTGGTTCATCGCCTCGAACGGCCCGCGGGCCTCCACGGCGATGGACAACAGGTCGCGGTTGAGCGCCTCCTTGAGGAACCCGACGAAGTTCCAGTCGTCGATCTTGCTGTAGCTGGTACCCACCAGCAGCAGGCTTTGTGTCTGTTCGGCGAACAGCGCGTCGCTGTCCTGTTCGGCCTGGAGGGTCTCGTACAGCTCGATCGGGTTAGGGCCGAACTGCGGCGCCAGGCGGGCGTGGTCGAACTGCAGGTAGTTCATCAGGTCGCCCTTGACCGTCTTGTCGCCGGCCTTGCGCGACACGTACACCTGGTCGCCGAGCAACTGCGGGCGCTGGCGGGCCAGTTCATAGGCCGACAGGCGCGCGCCGTCCGGGCTCCAGTGGGTGTCGGACTTGAGGAACAGCCGTGGGCCGGCCAGGTTGCGCAGGTAGGCGTCGCGCAACGGCACCACGTCCAGCCGGCGTAGCTGCAGGTCGGCGACGAAGCGGTCGTAGAGGCTGTGCACCCGCGGATCGAAGGCGTGCTCGGCGTGGTTGGCGTAGATATCCAGCTTCATCGGCAGCGGCAGCAGCACCAGGTGCTTGCCGTGCTCGGCCAGTTGCCTCTGGACCTTGACGATCTGCTCCAGCTGGCTCGCCAGGCTGGCGTCCAGGTCGTTGGGCACGCGGTATTCCTGGTTGGTGTAGAGCCAACCGTCCTTGCCCAGCACCACGCCCTTGGTGCCCTCGCCGAACAGCTGGAACTGGGCGTCGGCCCACAGTCGCTGCGAGGGCTCGCGCAGGAACAGGCGCTTGTCGTAGACCTGTTCGAACTTGCGCAGCAGCTTGCCGTCGACGAACAGGTTCCAGCTGTCGGTCTGGGCACGGGCAAAGCTCAGCACCGGCGGCAGCGAATAGACGAACATCGCCGCCAGCGCCAGGGCGAAGACCACACCGTTGGCCTTGCCGGCCGAATTCATCACTGGGTACATGGCATTTCCACGGAACAGTAAGTTGATTCATTAATCGACACGTCCCCCTGTAGGAACGGGCTTGCCCCGCGATCAAGGCGACGCGGTGCATGGCACCGGCTGCGCCGGTGTTCGCGGGGCAAGCCCGTTCCTGCAGGGGGCATCTCAAGCCTTGCCCTAGAACTGGAAATACAGGAACGGCGAGAACGAACTGGCCGCCAGGCTGCTCAGCGCCAGCAGGAAGCCGCCCCACAGCAGCAGGCTGTGCAGCACACCGACGTGACGCATGAAGTAGCCTTCCTTGTTGCCGGCGTAGAAGCGCACGTTGTTGATCCCGGCCAGGATCAGCCAGGCGATTGCCACCAGGGCAAAGGCCATGGCCATCTTCGAGGCGCCGAGCACATAGAGCTCCAGCGAACCGAAACCGTTGAAGCCCAGCAGCGCCTGGTAGATCTGCAGGCTGTGGCGCAGGTCCATGGTGAAGAACAGCGGCATGCTCAGGATGATCAGCAGCGCGGTGCGCAGGTTGCGGCCCAGGTGATAGGGCGTGGTGACCTTGGTCGCCAGGTTGAACCTGCGCTCCAGCACCATGCCGATGCCGAAGAACAGCCCCCAGCAGATGAAGGCGAAACTGGCGCCGTGCCACAGGCCCGACAGCAGCATGGTCCACACCAGCGCCGGCAGGGCGCCGGCCACGCGCTTGCGCACCAGCGGCAGGTACACGTAGTCGCGCAGGAAATGCGCCAGGGTCATGTGCCAGCGCGACCAGAACTCGGTGATGCTCTGCGACACATAGGGCTGGTTGAAGTTTTCCGGGAAGCGGAACCCCATCATCAAGGCCAGGCCCAGGGCCATGTGGCTGTAGCCGGCGAAGTCGAAGTACAGCTGCAGGGTCGAGACCACCAGGCCGAACCAGGCATCGCTGAACTGCAGGGTGCCTTCGCCGACGAACAGCACGTTGATCGGCGCCAGGCGGTCGGCGATCAGCACCTTCATGATGAAACCGAGCATGAAGCGGCACACACCCAGCGAGAACAGCTCCAGCGAGTGGCTGCGCTGGCGCAGCTGCGGCGCGAGCTGGCTGTAGCGCAGGATCGGCCCCGCCACCAGGTGCGGGAACAGCGCGACGAAGGCGGCGAAGTCGATGAAGCTGCGGGTGGGCGTGGCGTCCTTGCGGTAGATGTCGACGATGTAGCTCAGGGCATGGAACACGTAGAACGAGATGCCCAGCGGCAGGAAGATGTTCTCCAGGGTCCAGGTGTTGATGCCCAGCGGCGCCAGCAGCAGGGCCAGCACCTCGGCGCCGAAGTTGGCGTACTTGAAGTAGCCGAGCGTGGCCAGGTTACCGGCCACGCCGAGCCACAGCAGGCGCAGGGCACGGCGTTTGTCGCCGGCGTCCAGGCGCGCCTTGATGAACAGGCCGAAGCCGTAGTTCCAGGCGGTGATGGCGACGAACAGCAGCAAAAAGTCCGGGCGCCACCAGGCGTAGAACACGTAGCTGGCGGCGACGATCACCAGCGAGCGCCACTGTGGCCGGGCCAGGTAGTAGATGGCCAGGAACAGCGGCAGGTAGAGGAACAGGAAGACGTTGGAGGCGAAGATCATGCTGGCCGGTCCTTAGTAGCTGATCACCACGCTGACACTCAGCTGGTAGTCGTCGCCGGTGTCCAGCGCGCTGCCTGCGTTGAGGTAGCTGGCGCTGACCAGGGTGTTGACGTCCAGGTGCTTGCCGTCGAGGGCTACCGGGAACATCTTCCAGTAGTAGTTGAGGTCGATCATCTGGCCGACGTTGTCGCCCTTGCCGTGCCGGCCGGCGTTCAGTTCGCTCTGGCGCCGGGCGCGGGCATCGGCGGTCATGCGGATCGGCAGGGCGCCGCCTTCGTCGCGCAGGTTGAGCTGGGTCACCCGCAGGTCCAGGGCGCTGCGCGCCGTGGGCCGGGTTTCCAGGGCGACGCCGTAGTAGCTCAGGTTGCGCAGGTCGAGGGCGACGAACGAGCTGGTCAGGCGCGTGCTGTACGAGCCCTGGCGGGTGATGCGGTCGGACTGGATCGGGTTGAGCCGGAAGCCGTCGTTGTCGTCGTCCGGCTTGTCGGTCAGGCCGCCGCGCAGGGCCAGGCGCGGGGTCCAGGGCAAGGTCTCGAAACGCTTGCCGACCTCGCCCAGCGCCGCCCAGCCGCGGCTGCCGTGGCCGGTGCTGGTGACACCGTTGCCGGCGGTGTTGTCCATCGTGCCGTCCAGCGCCGCCAGTTCCAGGTGGTAGTCGCTGGCCAGCGGCAGGTTGTCGCCCTTGAAGAACAGTCCGTAGCGCCAACCCTTGAAGTCGTAGCGGTCGTCGGCGTCGTGGCCACTGCGGTCGTTCTCCTGCATCAGGCGCACGCCGACCTGGTTGTTCGGGCTCCAGCGATAGGCGTACTGGCCCATCAGGTACAGCGTGCGCGCTTCGCTGGCGGCCAGCGAATTGACGTCGGTGTTGTAGTTGCGAAATTTCTGCCCGACCGCGACGAAGGCATCGCTGAAGGTATCCTGGTAGTTGAATCGCAGCGACTCCAGGCTGTCGTCCCACCAGATGCCGTAGTCGTCGTAGAAGCGCTGACGACCGAACGACAGCGAGAAGCGCGGGTCGTCGCCGATCAGGTTGCGCTTGACGTACAGCTCGCGCAGCTCGGCGTACCAGCCCTCGGGTTGCTCGCGCTCATTGTTGTTGGTCGACTCGTTGGCCAGGTTGCTCGACTGGCTGGAGTCGTAGTTCAGCCACAGGCGACCATAGACCATCCATTTGGCCCAGCGTTTTTCCGGCGAGTACCAGGCGAACGACGGCTCGTAGCGCAGGCTGTAGAAGCTTTCGCGGTCGCGGCCGACCTGGGAGTCCTGCGGCCCGTAGCCGGTCTGCACGGTGAGCTTGTTGAAGAACTCCGAGGTGATCAGCGGCTCGCTGCCGTCAACGGCCGCGACGCGCACAGGCGCGTTGCTGTCGGCCTCGGGGCCGGTGACTTCCTCGGCCGCCAGCACCGTCAGGGGCGCCAGGGCGAGCAGGGCGCCGAGCAGGGGTGGGTGGGCTTTCACAGGGTGGCCTCCTTCAACAGATCGTTGCGCGCGGCCAGGGCGCGCTCGATGTCATCCTTGGGCAAGGTCTTGTCCAGCCGTTTGATCAGGCCGCGGGCGCGGGTCTCGCCCAGGTCGAGGGCGATGCGCGCATAGGTGTAGGCCTTGACCGGGTCGTGGCAGATGGCCCGGCCGCGCAGGTGCACGGTGGCCATGCGGTACCAGGCCGCGGTCGAGCCCTGCTCGGCCTGCCGCTGCCAGATGGCCAGGGCACGCTCCTGGTCGGGCTGGTCGAGGCCGCCCTTGCTGTACAGGTCGCCCAGCAGCAGCTGCGCGTCGGGATAACGGGCGGTGAT
This sequence comes from Pseudomonas sp. DVZ6, assembly GCF_024259445.1. Lineage (NCBI taxonomy): Bacteria > Pseudomonadati > Pseudomonadota > Gammaproteobacteria > Pseudomonadales > Pseudomonadaceae > Pseudomonas > Pseudomonas sp. DVZ6. The sequence goes on along the minus strand of NZ_JANCLM010000063.1, from coordinate 13,926 downwards.
CAGCTCGTCGATCAGCGCCTGGGACTTTTGCGGATCCAGGGTCAGCCAGTTGTTGACCATGTAGAACGCCGCATCCAGCGCCTTGGCCCGGGTCGGGTCCTTGGCCCGCACCTGGGCGATCAGCGCCTGGGTCTGCTCGGCGTTGTGCTCGGTGGGGTTGGAGATCATGAAGTTGGCCTTGGACACCTGCGCCGGCAGGTAGCCACGGGCGACGGCGTTGTCCAGCCAGCGCTGGGCCTCGGCGATGCCGTCGGCGCGCAACTGGTCGTTGGCCTTGTCGCGGGCCAGTTGCTCGGGCGTCGGCTCGACCTTGGGGCCCATGGCGCGGCTCAGGCGCTGTTCGCGCTCGGCGTCCAGCTCGGCGCGGGTGGTGCCGTGGATGCTGTCCAGCAGCGCGCCGATGCGCTGCACGACCTCCACCGGCAGGCTGGCCATCTCCGGCTCCAGGCTGCGGGCGAAGGCGAGGAAGGCCGGGTCCTGGCGCTCGCCGAGGAAGCGGTAGTAGCGCTCGATGCCGCGTGGGTCGATGCGCGCCGCCTGCTGGTACCAGCGCTCGGCTGCGGCGCTGTCGCCCTGGCGCTCGGCGACCACGGCGCGGTACAGCTCAGGGCGACAGTTGAGCAGGCAGCTCTGTTCGTACAGCGCCAGCAGTTCGGCGGCGCGCTCGCCGGGGAACAGCTGCGGATAGACCAGGAACACCTCCAGGCTGGTGCTGGTGCTGCGCGGATCACGGTCGTTGGGGTAGCGGGCCAGGGCCTGACGCACCCAGGCTTCGTGACTGCGCTGCAGGCGCGGGGTGCGGTCGAGCAGGCGCGCCAGCGAGGCCAGCGCCGGGATCTGGCCGTGGCCGTCGGCGAAGGCCTCCTGGTACAGGCTCACGATGTCCTGGCGGTTGGCACTGTCGCTGTTGGCCAGCACATCGCCGAGCAGCTGCTTGGAGGCCAGGTCGCCACGCTCGGCGAGGGCGCGCAGGTCGCTCGTGACATCGGCGCTCGGGTCCTTGTACAGCGCGTAGCGGATCTGCTCCAGGCTCTGCCCGGCCCAGCCGCTGCCGGCCCAGGCCAGGCCGAGGCCGGCCAGCAACAGGCGCGGGGCGTTCTTGGCGATCATGACCGGCCCTCAGTTGCCGCTGCCGAACGGCAGGCCCAGGTACAGGTCGACCGCCACGGCCTTCTGGTAGGCCGCTGCCGGCAGCGGGCTGTCCGGCTGGATGGTCAGGGCCAGGTTGTGGTTCAGCTCGTCGGAGCGGGCGTCGACCACCTTGCCGCTGAAGTGCTGGTCGAGGCCGAACACCTGCATGTCCACCGAGCGCACGCGGCCGACATCGGCGAGCTTGTCGAACGGCACGTTGGCGCGCACGAACAAGCCCTCGTGCTTCGGCAGCAGGTGCATCATCGGTGCGGCCTTGTAGCCGTAGCCGTCCAGCGGCGGCGACGGGTACCAGACCTGGCAGTCGCACGGGCTGTTGATCACCGTCTCGACGCTGGCGCGCCCCAGCAGCGCCTGCAGGTCGCCCGGGGCGAGGTCGGCCAGGGCCTTCATGTCCGCCGGGCTGGTGAAGCTGGTGGCCAGCTGGGTGGAGATGTTCGCCAGCGGCTGGCCGGCCTGCACCTCGCTGGCGCCGGCCGGCAGCAGGTACTTCACGTAGCCGTTGTCCGGCATGCTGATGACCTGGGCATTGCCCGCCACCGTGGCCTGCAGCGCCGGGACGCGGAAGAACAGCAGGTAGCCCTTGTAGCCGACGAAGCCCAGCGCGGCCAGGCCGGCGGCGGCGTACAGCGCGGTGCCGGCCACGGCCTTGAGGCGCTCGGCCGGGGTGCGGGCGCTGGCCTGCTGGTGCTTGCGCGCCTTGATGTAGTTCTCGCGCTGCATCACGTTGAACAGGCCGTTGATGTCGGCGACTTCGCCCGACAGGTAGGCGCTGATCAGGTAGCGCAGGATGTCGCGCTTCTGCGCGTCGAGGTCGACGAACTGCGCGCCGACCTCCTTGCCGCGCTGGGAGACGATGCGCACCTTGCCGTCGATCGACAGGTCCACCTGGTTCAGGCGCAGCTGGATCGAGGCGTCGTACAGCGCGCCGACGGTCAGCGGCGCCTCGTGCAGCAGGCCGATGCCGCCCAGCGAGATGTCGGCCAGGTCGGCCTCGAACGGTTCGCGGCCGACACCGGACAGGCGCACCCGGGCGTGCATGCGGGTGCGCACGTACTGACGCTCGTCGATGGCTTCGTGGACGATGTTGGCCGTGGTCGTGCCCGGGGCCGCCGGGGTATTCGAAGTACTCATGTGCAGGCGCCTTTCCTTAACGTTGCGAGAGTTCCAGAAGAACGGTGATGACCCCGAAGAAGATGGCGATCGAGGAGCACAGCATCGCCTTCGAGGACCAGCGGTTGAGGCCGGCGTCGAAGTCGACGCTGCCGGTGGCCAGGGTGGTCTTCTGCCGCGTCCAGCGTTGCTGGTCCATGTGGAACATCGCGTAGACCTTCATCAGCGAACCGACGATCTGGTTGTAATAGAGAACGAACGGGTACATCGGGCTGACCGGGTGCCCGGCGAAGACGAACAGCACCGTCACCAGGCTGCGCGAGACCAGCACCCAGAACAGGTACACCAGCAGGTACTGGATGCCGAACACCAGGCCGGCGACCACCGAGCCGGTCAGGCCCATCAGGCAGGTCCACATCGACACCCGCTGGTCGAGCAGCACGTACAGGGTGAACAGCCCCAGGCGCGCGCGGCCGAGCAGGGCGGTGGCGCGGAAGTTCTGGCGCAGCGAGTTGCCGTACCAGCGGAACATCAGCTGGCGGGTGGCCACCCAGAAGCTGTCGCTGGGCGGGTGCTCGACGGTCAGGGTGTGGCTGTCGGGCACGTAGAAGGTGCCCCAGCCGGCGCGCATCAGGCTCAGCCAGCTCGACTTGTCGTCGCCGGTGAGGAACTGGAAGCGGCCCAGGCGCCAGTGTTCGAGAAAATCCGCCTCGACGTCGCGGATGAAATCCGGGTCGGTCATCACCCCGGCGCGGAAGAACGACAGCCGCCCGGTGAGGGTCAGCACCCGGTGCGACAGGGCCATCGAGCACATGTTGATATGCCGTTGGACGAAACGCATCGAGTGCCACTGGCGCATCCAGCGACTGCCCTCGACCTGGCAGAACTCGTTGGTGGTCAGGCCGCCGACGTCGGGCAGCACGGCGAACAGCTTGACCGCCCGCTCGACGCAGCCGGGCAGCATCATGGTGTCGCCGTCGACCACGCCGACCACCGCGTCGTCCAGCGGCATCTGCCGCGACAGCGCGCGGAAGGCGTGAGCCAGGCCATCGCGCTTGCCGGTGCCGCGGGCGCGGACGATCACCAGGCCGATATCGTCGCGGCCCCGCACCTCGTCGCGCATGATGTCCTTGATGAACTGCTCGTCGCCCTTCTCGACGATCGAGGCGATTACCGTGCACGGCACCTTCAGCCGCTGCACCTCCTGGAACACCGACTGGTACACCTTGAAGGTGGTGTGGGTGGGGATGCGAAAGCTGGTCACCACCATGAACATGTGCGACGGCAAGGCCGCGTCACCCAGGCGCTCGACCTGGCGGCGCAGGCGCGGGAAGCGCCAGTGCAGGAAGTACATGCCGCGCAGGTAGTGGACGATGGCGTTGCCGTAGCGCCACATGCCCAGGGTGCCAATGATGAAGATGAACAGGTGGTGGTTCGGGTCCAGGTACTGTGGCGCGACCATCTGCGCGGCCAGGGCGATCAGCCCGGCGAGCAGCGTCCAGGCGCAGAAGCTGGCCGCCGCGCGCATATACCCCGGGGCCGCGAAAGGCCGCTGTTGCTGTCGTTCCATGGCGTTGTAGCTCCTTGGGTCGGGGCCCGCCGTAACGGCGGGCGGCGGCGTGCCTTACCAGCAGATGCCGTGGCGTTGGGCGTCGCTGCTGCCGGCCATGAAGCCGACCAGGTCGATCACCTGCTTGCCGTTGCCGACGTCCAGGGCCTGGACGAAGCGCTCGTCGTTGTTGCCCAGCACGATCACCTCGGCCTCGTCGATCACCTGCTGCAGGTCGCTGCGCAGCAGGGCGCTGACATGGGGGATCTGCTGCTCGATGTACTGGCGGTTGGCGCCGAACTGGCGGGCGTGATCGACGTTGGCGTCGAAGATGCGCAGGTCGTAGCCCTTGCCGATCAGCTGCTCGGCCAGGGTTACCAGCGGGCTTTCGCGCAGGTCGTCGCTGTTGGCCTTGAAGGCCAGCCCGAGCAGGGCGATGCGACGCTTGCCGGCCCGGGTCACCAGGTCGAAGGCGTTCTGTACCTGGTTGCGGTTGCTGTCCATGATCGAGGCCAGCAGCGGGTGCGCCACGTCCAGCTGGCTGGCGCGGTAGGTGAGGGCGCGCACGTCCTTGGGCAGGCACGAGCCGCCGAAGGCGAAGCCCGGGCGCAGGTAGTAGCGCGACAGGTTGAGCTTGTAGTCTTGGCAGACCACGTCCATCACTTCGCGGCCATCGACCCCCGAGGCCTTGGCGATGTTGCCGATCTCGTTGGCGAAGCTGACCTTGGTGGCGTGCCAGACGTTGCAGGTGTACTTGATCAGCTCGGCGACCTCGATCGATTTGCGGATCACCGGGGCGTCGAGGCCTGTGTACAGCGTGGCGAGCAGATCGCCGGACTGGCTGTCGAGTTCGCCGATCACGGTCATGGCCGGGAAGTCGTAGTCCTGGATCGCCGTGCTTTCACGCAGGAATTCCGGGTTGACCGCCACGCCGAAATCGCGCCCGGCCTGCTTGCCCGAGGCCTGCTCGAGGAGCGGGATGACCACGTTCTTCACCGTGCCCGGCAGCACCGTGCTGCGCACCACCACGGTGTGGCGGCTGGCCTTGTCGCGCAGGGCCGCGCCGATCTCCCGGCACACCGCTTCCATGTACACCAGGTCGAGGTCGCCGTTGGCCTTGCTCGGCGTGCCGACGCACAGCAGCGACAGCTCGGTGGCCAGGATCGCCGCCTGGACATCGGTGGTGCCGCGCAGGCGGCCCTGGCGCACGCCGTCGAGCAGCAGCTGTTCCAGGCCCGGTTCGACGATGGGCGAGCGGCCCTGGTTGATCATGTCGATCTTCGCCTGGGCGACGTCCACCCCCAGTACCTGGTGTCCGCGTGCCGACAGGCAGCCGGCGCAGACCGCTCCCACATAGCCAAGTCCGAAGATACTGATGTTCATAGATCCCTCTCCCCAGGCGCGGCGCAAGGCCGGCCGAGATACTCAGTTCAGAAGTTTTGAAAATGCCAGACGCGCAGGATCAGGCCGCGCTAGATATATAGCGATGCAGGCTGTTTCTTGGTGGTCTTCTTACATCCTAAGGAGTTTTCTGATAGTTCGGCAAGCTTTGTTGTGTTGTTGTTTTGATAAATTCTAAATTTCCTGTGAGAAAGTTGAAAATTACTTATAAAACAATGACTTAAAGTTAGATAAAAGTTGGGCGTCAAAAAATAGATACGTTTGTTTGTGCCGATAAAATGACGCCAAAATGGCGCTTTTCTCCACTTTTTCCACCGTTTCAGTCGCGCTTCGATGTGCGCTTTTTTACTGATTTGGGTGATTTTTCTGATTCTTGGAAGTGCTATTTTCGTCTGTCGTCGGGCGCGTCCATGTCCCCCAGGCGTCCGACTGTGGCGCAATGATGGCTTGCAAGGATTGGATCCAATTGGCATAGTGCCGGACGACTGCGCAGGCATTCACTCGGGTGCGGGATGCACCCTTCTTCCATTCATGCAAAGGAGGCAAGCAGATGAACGGATTCGGTCCGCGACTCAGAGAAGAGCGCGAACGCCTGGGGCTGACCCAGCGTATCTTTGGCGACATCGGTGGCGTCGAGCCCAACGCCCAGGGCAAATACGAGAGCGGCGAACGCACGCCGCGCATGGACTACCTCGCGGCGGTCGCCAGCAAGGGCGTCGATGCGCTCTATGTGCTGAGCGGCGTGCACACCCCCGCGCCGCTGGACAGCCTCACGTCCGACGAAAACCGTCTGCTCGACGCGTTCCGTCGCCTGCCCTCGGCCGACCAGGCCGCGGTCTGGCACCTGCTCAACCGCCTGGCGGGCGAGGAGGGCGGGGCACAAGTGCTGCGTATTCGGCGGCCTGACCGGCAGGCATATTTCCATGACGCTTTGCGCTAGGTTCGTTGTGAAAAATTTTGTTAAGGTGGCGGGATCCAATCGCCCCACTGACGAGGTGTCTGCTTGATTAGGGTCCTGGTGGTCGACGATCACGATCTGGTGCGTACCGGCATCACACGCATGCTGGCCGACATCGACGGGCTGCAGGTGGTGGGGGAGGCGGACTCTGGCGAGTCCGCCCTCAAGCTGGCCCGTGAGCTCAAGCCGGACGTGGTCCTGATGGACGTGAAGATGCCAGGGATCGGTGGTCTGGAAGCCACGCGCAAGTTGTTGCGCAGCCATCCGGACATCAAGGTGGTCGCGGTGACCGTGTGCGAGGAAGACCCGTTCCCCACCCGCCTGTTGCAGGCGGGTGCCGCGGGCTACCTCACCAAGGGTGCCGGGCTCGACGAAATGGTCCAGGCGATCCGCCTGGCCTTCGCCGGCCAGCGCTACATCAGCCCGCAGATCGCCCAGCAGCTGGCGCTCAAGTCGTTCCAGCCGCAGGGCTCGCCGTTCGACGCGCTGTCCGAGCGGGAAATCCAGATTGCGCTGATGATTGTCGGCTGCCAGAAGGTGCAGATCATCTCTGACAAGTTGTGTCTGTCCCCCAAGACCGTCAATACTTACCGTTATCGAATCTTCGAAAAACTCTCGGTCACCAGCGACGTCGAACTGACCTTGCTGGCTGTCCGCCACGGTATGGTCGACGCAAGTCTGTAAGCACACACCTCATGTCACAACCTTTTGATGCAAGCGCGTTCCTGGCGACCTGCAGCGGTCGCCCGGGCGTGTACCGGATGTTCGACGCCGAAGCCCGGCTGCTGTACGTGGGCAAGGCCAAGAACCTCAAGAAGCGCCTGGCCAGCTATTTCCGCAAGACCGGGCTGGCGCCGAAGACGGCTGCCCTGGTGGGGCGCATCGCCCAGGTCGAAACCACCATCACCGCCAACGAGACCGAGGCGCTGCTGCTCGAGCAGACGCTGATCAAGGAATGGCGACCGCCCTACAACATCCTGCTGCGCGACGATAAGTCCTACCCGTACGTATTCTTGTCTGACGGCGAATTCCCGCGCCTGGGCATCCACCGCGGCGCGAAGAAGGCCAAGGGCCGCTATTTCGGCCCGTACCCCAGCGCCGGTGCCATCCGCGAGAGCCTGAGCCTATTGCAGAAGGCGTTCTCGGTGCGCCAGTGCGAGGACAGCTACTACGCCAACCGCACCCGCCCGTGCCTGCAGTACCAGATCAAACGCTGCAAGGGGCCGTGCGTGGGGCTGGTCGCCGCCGAGGAGTACGCCGAGGACGTGCGCCACTCGGTGATGTTCCTCGAAGGCCGCAGCCAGCAGCTGGGCAACGAGCTCAGCGCCGAGATGGAAAAGGCCGCCATGGCCCTGAACTTCGAGAAGGCCGCCGAGCTGCGCGACCAGATCGCCCTGCTGCGCCGGGTCCAGGACCAGCAGTACATGGAGGGCGGCTCCGGCGACGTCGACGTGGTGGCGGCCTTCGTCAACCCGGGCGGCGCCTGCGTGCACCTGATCAGCGTGCGTGGCGGCCGGGTGCTGGGCAGCAAGAACTTCTTCCCCCAGGTGGGCATCGAGGAGGAGGTGGCCGAGGTCATGGCCGCGTTCCTGTCCCAGTACTACCTGGGCAACGCCGAGCGCGAGCTGCCGGGCGAGCTGATCGTCAACGTGGTGCACGACGACTTCGCCGCCATCAGTGAAGCGCTGCAGACCCTGCGCGGCCGCGAAATCAGCATCAGCCATCGGGTGCGCGGCACCCGCGCGCGCTGGCAGCAGTTGGCGGTGACCAACGCCGAGCAGGCCCTCAATGCCCGCCTGGCCAACCGCCAGCACATGGCCGCGCGCTTCGAGGCGCTGGCCCAGGTGCTCGACCTGGACGAGGTGCCGCAGCGCCTGGAGTGCTACGACATCAGCCACTCCAGCGGCGAGGCCACCGTGGCCAGCTGCGTGGTGTTCGGCCCCGAAGGCCCGCTCAAGTCCGACTACCGCCGCTTCAACATCGAAGGCGTCACCGCTGGCGACGACTACGCGGCCATGCACCAGGCCTTGCAGCGCCGCTATGGGCGGATCAAGGACGGCGAGGGCAAGCTACCTGACGTGCTGCTGGTGGACGGCGGCAAGGGCCAGCTGAACATGGCCCGCGACGTGATGCAGGAACTGGGCTTTGCCGACCTGACGCTGCTGGGCGTGGCCAAGGGCGTGACCCGCAAGGCCGGTTTCGAGACCCTGTACCTGAACGACGTGGCCCACGAGTTCACCCTCAAGGGCGACTCGCCGGCCCTGCACCTGATCCAGCAGATCCGCGACGAAGCCCACCGCTTCGCCATCACCGGCCACCGCGCCCGGCGCGGCAAGGCCCGGCGTACCTCGAGCCTGGAGGATGTCGCCGGGGTCGGACCCAAGCGCCGTCGCGACCTGCTGAAACATTTCGGCGGCCTGCAGGAGCTCAACCGCGCCAGTGTCGACGAGATCGCCAAAGCCCCCGGCATCAGTAAAAAGCTTGCCGAGTCGATTTATGCCAGCCTGCATAGCGAGTAGAATGCCGGGTTCAACTCGCAGCCAGTCGTACCGATGAATATTCCAAACCTGCTCACCGTTCTACGCGTCCTGCTCATCCCGATCTTCATCCTGCTGTTCTATGTGCCCTATCACTGGAGCTACATGGCCGCCAGCACGGTGTTCGCCATCGCCGCCGCCACCGACTGGCTCGACGGCTACCTGGCGCGTCGGTTGCAGCAGAGCACCCCGTTCGGCGCCTTCCTCGACCCTGTGGCCGACAAGCTGATGGTCGCCGTGGCCCTGGTCCTGCTGGTGCAGGTGCACGCCAACTTCTGGCTGACGCTGCCGGCGGCGGTGATCATCGGCCGCGAGATCGTCGTTTCGGCGCTGCGCGAGTGGATGGCCGAACTCGGCGCCCGCGCCCACGTGGCGGTGTCGAACCTGGGCAAGTGGAAGACCGCCGCGCAGATGCTGGCGCTGGTGATCCTGCTGGCCAACCCGCCGCTGCTGACCTTCTGGGTGGTGCTGGGCTATGGGCTGCTGCTGGTGGCGGCGGGCCTGACCCTGATCTCGATGGTGCACTACCTGCTGGCCGCCTGGCCGCACCTGCGCGAAGGTTCGGAGCAGAAGTAAAAGTTTTTTTGAATCAAGGGGTTGACGCCGTTCTGGAAATCGCTAGAATGGCACCCATCACGACGCGGGAATAGCTCAGTTGGTAGAGCACGACCTTGCCAAGGTCGGGGTCGCGAGTTCGAGTCTCGTTTCCCGCTCCAAATTCGATCCACAGTGCGTCGCTGGGATCACAAAGAAGAGGCCGAAAGGCCTCTTTTTTTGTGCCTGGGATTTGGTGGTTGCAGATTCATGGCGTCTCTTGCCCCAAGGCACAAGCACCTGTCAGTCGAGAAGCCACCCCGAGTCCCCCTCGACAAGCGTGCCACCATGACTGGTGCGATCGCCCTGGCGTGCCACGCACTTGCCATCGATGAGAAAGTGCGGGGCCCCCGTTTCGATCAGCGCCCCACAGCTGATACGGTCCCCGACTCGGGCAACGGGTTTGCCATTGAACTGGTAGGTTTCACTGCCGGTCTCCACCACGCCTGCGCCATGCAGCGGGCACTCGTGCAGGTGGCCTACAAGGACGACCGGTTTCATGTGGGTTCTCCTGCTGTAGGGCCGGTACGGGACTCACGGTCTATCGCTTCCGGCCATTGCACCCTGGGGGCCAATCGGCGAATGGGGGTGAGTTCGAAGTCATTGTCCCAATCGCGGGGCGGGCGAACAAAGGTGGGCAGGGCGTCTGGGCCCTGTTGCATGAACAGTCTGATGATCTCCCAGTGTTGCTTGCCATCCTCGATGCTATGGGTGAAGAAAAGACGGTCGATGATTTCGTCGGTGCCTGGTTTGCGGACTGCAATAAGGACGTTCTCGACGAGCCCGCCATTGCCCATGGGGGCGTAGACACTACAGGCTTCGGCGATAAGGTCTTTCCAATCGTAGGCTACGGGGCGCACTCCCCATTTCTTCCTGCTGAATATGTGGATGCGATCAAATCGATATTCATAAAAATAGACCTTTTGCCTGAGTCGATTGAAACGGATTGGTTCGTTGCGTGGCATCTCGATATCTATGCGTGCATAAGGTAGTGTGATCCAAAATATTGCTGTGATTAGACTAAGTCCGGCTAAGAGAAAGCTCACTCCCATTTCGTTGATGTTAAATATTGCATCATATATAAATGCTAGTGTTAGAGGGAGGCTGGCTAGTAGCGCTATACCTAAGGTTATACTAAAAATACCTCTGAGTCTTAATGAGGTTCTGGATATTTCTATGTAGGTTTCGTTTATTTTGTTTGGTGTGGGCGGTAGCTTAGTGGCTTTGGTTTTTGGTGTCGGCGCCTCATTGGGGAGAGGCAGGTCATATTTCCAGCCTAGGCCACGGCGAGGAAGAGTTCGGTTGGTTGTAGTCATTAATAGGTTTTCAGGAAGTCTATGGTTGATCTCGAAGCTCATTATTATTACGCCTGTGTCATGTGGTGGGCATTCGAGTCGGTGAACTGAAAGAGCAAGCAAGCTTCACAGTTATTCTCCTACTGTAGGGCCTGTACGGGATTCACGGTCTATCGCTTCTGGCCATTGCACCTTGGGGGCTAAACGGCGAATGGGGGTAAGTTCGAAGTCATTGTCCCAATCGCGGGGTGGGCGAACGAAGGTGGGCAGGGCGTCGGGGCCTTGTTGCATGAACAGTCTGATGATCTCCCAGTATCGCTTTCCATCCTCGATGCTATGGGTGAAGAAAAGACGGTCGATGACTTCCTCGGTACCTGGCTTGCGGACTGCGATAAGGACTTTCTCGACGAGCCCACCATTGCCCATGGGGGCGTAGACACTACAGGCTTCTGCGATGAGGTCTTGCCAGTCGTAGGCTACGGGGCGCACCCCCCATTTCTTTCGGCTGAATATGTGGATGCGATCAAATCGAAATTCATAAAAATAGACTTTTTGCCTGAGTCGGTTGAAGCGGATTGGTTCGTCGCGTGGAAGTTCGATATCCATGCGGACAAAGAATATAGTTGCCCAATATATGCCTGCTAGTGTGACAATTGCTATTGTGATTATGTCTGCTGCGGCTTTTACGCTTCCGGCTATTATCGTTGCTACAAGAACTGCGATTGGTAATAGCGTAATTAGGAAGCATAATGCGCCTCCAATGATAAATACTCCTCTTATTTTGTGAGTGGATCTAGGGATTTCTATGTAGGTGTCATTTATTTTGTTTGGTGTGGATGGTAGTAAGACTGCGTTAGTCTTTTGTATGGGCTTTTCATTGGGGAGAGGTAGGTCGAATTTCCAGCCTAGAGGATGGCGAGGTAAGTCTTTATTGATTTCGGTCATTCGTTGACTGCCTTGGTTTCTAAGTTTGCATAGGCCTCGGGAGAGTTTCGGTCTGGCCAGTAAGTGACGTTTAAAGTTGCAGTCTGTATGCTGTGTCTGCCAAGGCTTGGGGTGAGTTCTATGTGGCCGGTTATGAACTCGGTGGTAGTGGATCCACCGGAGTGCAACACTGCAGATTTTTTGCTGGTTTTTTGGCTGAGGGTATCTGCTCTGTAGTCTTTCACTTTGCGAGAGGGGCGCGACGACGGCTTTTTCTGCGAGGTTGGCAATGGATGTAAAACTGCATGGGATCCTGTGGCTATGATCTCGCCGCTCGTGTAGTTGGACGGAACCCCATCGCCATGTCGATGAACGGTCAGAGACCAGTGATAGCTGTAGCTGGAGGCATCGATGTTGGGGAGGAGGATCTTGAATGTCAGCTTTTGCTCGGTGGCCGCTTGGGCAATCCATCCGATTTTAGCCGTGAGCGTGGGGTCGGCTCTTTGGGATTCGAATTTCACGCCTGCCTCAACGCCTAATGTAGCGGCGTTTAATGCTGCAAAGGCGATGTCCGCATGTTCGGGATATTCCCAGTGAATGGCAGGGCTTTCATTGGCTTTGCCGAAATGGCAACGTATCGCCCAACGCTCTATGGAACTTGACTCCTTGCTTTCCGCCAGTTTGACCATGCCATAGGAGGCTGCAGCGAGGATAATCGCTATCCCTAAAGGGCCCATTAATGAAGCATTGAAAACTGCTATTGTTGAATAAATTACTCCTACGCCTGATGTTGCTGCTGCAAAGGTGTAAGCTGATGCGGCTGTTTTATCCCCGCCTTTCCATGTTCGCTTCAAGGCAAACACTGCCTGTGCCGTATCGTAAATCCCGGCCACGGCCCCCATGACGGCACCTACCCTGACCGTTGCCCGCCCCATTTCTATGACTGTGGCCATCCGTGCCGTCCCCGCAGGCGTCATGGGGATCCTGGTGTTGATCTGCGTGGCGCCGGTCCTGATGATCAAGCCCAGCGCCTCGATCCCTCCGCCAAGAATCGCCAGCTTGGACCCATGCAACGCCATCACCGCTTCCCTGGATTTCTCGCCGATCTCGATTTCCGCCTTTTCCAGATTCTTCGCCAGGCTGTCGTGGGTCAGGTACAAGCCGCCCAGGGCCAGCAGGAGCTCCCAGCTGCCGGCCACGCCGCGCACGCCGGTGAAGCTGGTGCGCACCAGCTGCGCCGCCTGCTTCGCGGTGATGCGCATGCCGTGGAGCAGTTGCCGGGCGTTGGCGTCTAGGGTGCCCGCGGCGACCGAGAGGTTGACCAGGCTGATCTGCGCGGCGTCGCTGAGCTGGTTGACGCGCAGACCGGCTTCCTGGGCCAGGCGCTCCTGCAGCACGTCGGCGGTGCCCTCGACCCAGACGCTGACGGTGATGACGCTGTGCGCCAGCTTCGGGTCGAGCACCGCCAGGCTCAGCAGCCCGTGCTGGATGACCGGCCGCACCCAGCGCCTGGACGCGCTCACCTCGGCATCAAATTCGCGCAGGCCCAGGAGCATGCGCTCGCGGGCCTTGGCGGTCTGCGCGCTGGCCTTGTGCTGCAGCTCGCGCAGGTGGGCACTCTGCAGGGCGTAGTACTCGCTGAGCTTCATCTGCACCTGCAGCTCGATCAGTTGCACGCCGTTGTACAGCCACTGGCTGGCGCTGTTCAGGCGCATCACGGCGCGCTGCACGCCGGGCGGCAGCAGGGGCTTCAGGCGCAGGCTGGCGCCATTGATCGCGCCTTGCGTCTCGGCGATGGCCTGGCGCAGGGTGTCGCGCAGGTTCAAGCCGGCATCGTCACTGGCGATGATCTTGCTCAGCGCCCCGTAGAGTTTCTCGCTGTCGCCCCAGTCGGTGGGATCGGTGGTGGAGAAACTGGGCAGCAGCGCGGCGAGCAAGGCCCGGTCGCGCAGGAGCACGGCGCGGTAGGGCGGGCTGTTCGGGTCCTGCAGCCAGCGCTGCCACAGCGCCGCGCTGCTGCCCGGGGCAGGTGCGCGGGGTTCGCCGTCCACGTCGGGGGCCTCGGTGACGCCGCCAGCCAGGCACAGGGCCATGGTCTTGCTGTAGGCGATGCCGGACTCGCGGTCGCCGCCGTCGTAGTCGTGTTCCTCGATGGCGTGGAACAGGCTGCTGTCGCAGAGCTGGGTGTAGGCCTGGGTGTTCAGGTCGATGTAGCGCTGGTACTCGGCTTCCTGGCGCTCGTACTCGGCCTGGAAGCCTGCGCGTAGGGGCTCGTGGTAGCGCTCCTCGAGCCGGGCGACGCCGTCCCGAGCGCGCCGTTCGACCTCGCGCTGGCGCTCGACCTGCGGGTCGACGAACACCGGCGGGCCATCGCCGCTGTGGGGCTCGAAGGACGGGGTCTGCTGC
>NZ_JANCLM010000062.1:0-20606 GCF_024259445.1 Pseudomonas sp. DVZ6 | reverse complement strand
TGGAGCCAGCGGTTTTTGCCTACTTTTGCCCAAGAGCAAAAGTAGGTCGCCGTAAAGGCGAAAAGGTGACTATGCGTCGACATCGCAAATGAATGCGCATACAACTATCAAAACAACCGGCCTCAGCTACACGCCCAACGCATAGTCCACCTGCAAAACCAGCAGCCCCCAATTGACGCCATCCCCCGCCTGGGTAAGGCTACCCCTTCCACTCAAGGCATGAGGCCACCAATGCTGATCGATCCCCGCAAGTCCACGCTGCTGGTCATCGACATCCAGGAAAAACTCATCGGCGCCATGAGCGACCCCGAGGGCACCGCAGCCCGCGCCCGCTGGCTGCTCGCGGCAACCGCCGAACTAAAACTCCCCACGGTGATCTCCGAGCAATACCCCAAGGGCCTGGGCCACACCCTGGCCGCCCTCAAGGCCGCAGCGCCAGCCGCCGAGATCGTCGAGAAACTGCACTTCTCCTGCGTAGCCGCCGAATGCCTGCCCAACAGCCTGCTTGAACGCGAACAGGTAATCGTCTGCGGCATGGAGACCCACGTCTGCGTGCTGCAGACCGTGCTCGGCCTGCGCACCCTGGGCAAGCAGGTGTTCGTGGTCGAGGACGCCTGCGACAGCCGCACCCCACAGAGCAAGGCTGCGGGCCTGGCGCGCATGCGTGATGCCGGGGCGCAGGTGGTCACCCGCGAGATGGTGCTGTTCGAGTTGCTGGGCAGCTCCAGCCACCCGCTGTTCCGCCAGATCAGCAAGACCTACCTGGTCGGTGAACAGCCCTGAACGCCCGCCTGCTGACCACCGCGCTGCTGACCCTGGGCCTGCTCCAGGGTTGCGCCGGGCGACGTGAGGAAGCCGCCGAGGCCGACCCGGCCAAGGTTCGCGCCCAGCTCGTGCGCCTGCTGCCGGCCCAGGTCAAGGATCGCCAGGGCTGGGCCGAGGATATCCAGGTGGCGTTCCAGGCCCAGGGCATCAGCCCGAGCAAGAGCAACCTGTGCGCGGTGCTGGCGGTGACCGAGCAGGAATCCACCTTCAACGCCGACCCGCAGGTGCCAAACCTGGGACGCATCGCCCGGGAGGAGATCGACCGCCGGGCGGCGCGCCTGCATGTGCCCCGGCTGCTGGTCGATAGCGCCCTGAGCACGCCCTCGACCAACGGCAAGACCTACCAGCAACGGCTGCTCGCCGTGCGCAGCGAGAAGCAGCTCAGTGCCCTGTACGACGAGGTGATCGGCGGCCTGCCGCTGGGGCGCTCGCTGCTGGGCGGGTTGAACCCGGTGCGCACCGGCGGGCCGATGCAGGTCAGCGTGGACTTCGCCGAGCGGCACGCCAAGGGCTATCCCTACGACCACTCGGGCAGCATCCGCCAGGAGGTGTTCAGCCGCCGTGGCGGGATGTACTTCGGCATCGCCCACCTGCTCGGCTACCCCACCCACTATGAACGCCAACTGTACCGCTTCGCCGACTTCAACGCGGGCTGGTACGCCAGTCGCAATGCGGCGTTCCAGGTGGCCTTGAGCCGGGCGAGCGGGGTGGCGCTGGCGCTCGATGGCGACCTGATCGCCCCCGGCGCCATACTGCCCGGCACCACCGAGCAGGCGGCGCGCAAGCTGGGGACGAAGCTGGGGTTGCGCAATCCGCAGATCAGGGCTCAGCTGGAGAAGGAGAATGGCCTGGAACTGGAGGACACCACGCTGTATCGCGGGGTGTTCGCCCTGGCCGAAGCGAAGGCGGGCAAGGCGTTGCCACGTGCGGTTTTACCGGGGATCGAGCTGAAGAGCCCGAAGATCACCCGCAAGCTGACCACGGCGTGGTTTGCCGGCAGGGTGGATGAGCGGTATCAGCGGTGCATGAAACGCTGAGGTGGTCCTATGGTATTGAACATGACTCATTGATTTAGTCGGGGCCTGTGGGAGCGGCTTTAGCCGCGAACACCGGCGAAGCCGGTGCCATGCACCGTGTTGCTTTCTTCGCGGGTAAACCCGCTCCCACAGGGTATTTGTTCCCTTCGCGATTTCCTGCAAAGGCGCTCAACTGTCGCCGAGTGCCTTGACCACCTGCTCGACACTGGCCTTGAGCCCCGTCACGGTGTCGTCCGGATCGCTGTCCAGCACCAGCAACTTCGCCCCGGAAGCGGCGATCATCTCGGCCACCTTTGCGTCCGGCTGACGATGATGCAGCACCAGCGCCACATCCTGCGCCTTGAGGTGCTCGCCCAGCGCCTTGAGCGCCGTCTCGTCCCATTTGTCGTCGGCGGGCAGTGGCTGTTCGACCACATCCAGGTTCAACCCGCTGGCCAGGTAGCCCAGGCGCTCGGACAGGCTGACCACAGTCAGGTTGTCGACCTCGGCCAGGCGTGTCTGGCTGTTGGCGGTCAGCTCCAGCATCTGCCGCTTGAGGCCGGCCAGGTTGCCCTGGATCTTCGCCTTGTCGGCTGGCGCAAGTCGTTCCAGGTCGTTGGCGACGACATCGGCCATGCGCCCCAGGTTGGTCGGGTTCAGCCAGGGGTAGGCGGTAAACGCCTCATCACCCTTGACCGCGATACCAGGCAGGGCGCCATCCACCGGCCGCGCGGCGTCGATCTCGACGATGCGGATATTGCTGCGCCGGGCCGTGGGATAGAGCGGGTCGTCACGCCAGATCGAGCGCACGCCGATCACCGCGTCGGCCTTCGACGCCGCCTTGTGCAGGCCGGCGCCGCCACGGCCGCTGAAGTACGACGGCTGGCGGCTGGCCGGCAGATTGGCCGGGGCGGCGCGCTTGAGCTGCACCGAGGTGCCGTCGAGCAATACGCTGGCCAGGCTGTGGGTCACCGGCAGGGTGGTCAGCACTTCAGTAGCATTGGCCAGCAGCGGCAGGCCACTCAGGGTCAGGGCCAGGGTCAGTTTCTTCAGGGTCATGCCGGGTTTCCTTGCAGGCGGGGGACGAGGGCGCGGGCCAGGGCGGCGAGGGCGAAGCAGATCCCGGCGACCAGGATGATCGCCGCGCCCGAGGGCACCGGCAGGTCGAAGACGATCGGCAGCAGGATGCCGAGCAGGGTGCTCAGGGTGGCGATGATCACCGAGACGAAGAAGAAGCCCTTGAGCGACTGGCTGACCAGCCGCGCCGCCGCCGCCGGGATCACCAGCAGGGCGCCGACCAGGATCGCGCCGATCACCTTCACCGAGGCCACGGTGACCAGGGTCACCAGGACCACGAACAGGTAGTCCAGGGTCTTCACCGCCACCCCGCGCACCGCCGCCAGCTGCGGGTTGAAACTAGCCAGCATGATGCGGTTGTACAGCGGCAGGGCCAGGGCCAGCACCAGCACGGCGACGATACCCAGCACCAGCAGGTCGTGGGCGCTGACGGTGAGCACCGAACCGAACAGCACGTTCTCGAGGATGTGCACGTTGATCTTGCCGGCCAGCATCAGCAACAGGCTCGCGCCCAGGGCCAGCGACACCGAGAGGAACACGCCGATCAGCGTATCCGGGGACAAGCCGGTGCGGTTGCGCAGGAAGTTGAGCAGGATGCCGAACAGCAGGCAGTAGCCGAACAGGCTGCCGTACGGGCCGGTGTAGGGCTCGCCGAGCAGGATGCCGATGGCCACGCCGGTCAGCGCGGCATGGCCGACCGCCTCGGAGAAGAAGGCGAAGCGCTTGACCACCACCAGGGTACCCAGCCCGCCCAGCACCGGGCCGATCATCAGGCCTGCCAGCAGGGCGTTGACCACGAAGCCGTAGGCCAGCGCCTCCGGCAGGTAACCAGCGGTGGCCCAGTCCTGGACCAGTTGGCGGAACGATTCGAAACTCATCAGGCAAGGCTCTCGCTGCGCGGGTGGACGGAGAACAGCCCGAGCAGGCGCTCGGGGGTCAGGGCCTGGGCCGGCGGGGCGTCGAACAGCACCTGGCGGCTCAGCCCGGTGACCCGGTCGGCCAGGCGCAGCACCGCTTCCAGGTCGTGCTCGATCCACAGCACGGTGGTGCCGGCCTGGCGCCAGCCGTGCAACAGTTGCTCGAACACCTGGATGCCGGCCTCGTCGAGGGCCGACATCGGCTCGTCCAGCACCAGCAGCTGCGGCTCGGGGATCAGCCCCTGGGCCAGCAGCACGCGCTGGCGCTCGCCACCGGACAGCGCGCCCATGCGCCGCTTGCGCTTGTCGAGCATGCCCACTCGCGCCAGCGCCGCGTCGATCGCCGGACGCACGCGCCGGGACAGGCCGAGGAACGCCGGGCGGCGCTGGCACATGGCGGCCATGAAGTCGTCCACGGTCATTGGCAGGCCGCGGTCGAATTCCAGGGCCTGGGGCACGTAGCCGATCACTTCACGCTCAGCGGGCCAGTGCAGGGTCAGCTGGCCCTGGTGCGGCATCTGCCCGAGCAGGGTCTTGATCAGCGAGCTCTTGCCGCCACCGTTGGGGCCGACGATGGCGTGCACGCTGCCGGGGGCGACGCTGAAGCGCACGTTCTCGAGGATACGCGTGCGGCCGAGGGTGAGGTCGATGCCGTCGAACTCGATGCGTGGCCCGCTGGCGGTTGTGAGGTTGGCGGCGGCGGTCACGTGCGGTTCTCCTGGATGGCCTGGACCACCGTGTCGAGGTTGCGCTTCATCTCCACCTCGTACTTCTCGGTGGTGTATTCGCCGTAGGAGATGTGTGTGAGCGGGTAGATGCGCACGCCGGACTCGCGGTGGATGGTGTCGACGTAGGCCGAGGGGAAGTCCATCTCCGAGAAGATCACCTTCACATCCAGGGCCTTGAGCTGGTCGATGGTCTTCTTCAGCTGTGCCGGGCTCGGTTCGATGCCGTGGGCCGGCTCCACCACGGCGGTGACTTCCAGGCCGAAGTCGCGCACCAGGTAGTCGTAGGCGGCGTGGATGGTGGCGACACGGAAGGTCGCGTCCGGTGCCTCAGTGACCTTGGCCAGCGCCTCGGCACGCAGGGCACGCAGGCGCTTGGCGTAGGCCCGGGCGTTCTGCGTGTAGAACCTGGCGTTGTCCGGGTCGAGCTTGCCCAGTTCGCGGGCGATGTTGTTGACCTGGGCGATGGTGGCGCTGATCGACAGGAAGGTGTGCGGGTTGACCACCTTGCCGGCGCCGCGGGCGGCAATGCCGGTGGCCGCCAGCAGCGGCACGTTGGCGTTGGACTCGATGGTCTTGATGTCGGGCTTTTCGCTGGCGGCGATCATGCGGTCGGCGAAGTCGTCGTGGCCGACGCCGTTGAGCACGACCACGTCGAGGCTGCCGATGCGCTTGATGTCCTCGGCGCGGGGCTCGTAGGCGTGGGGATTGAAGCCGGCCGGGATCAGCGGCACCACCTCGGCCTTGTCGCCGACGATGTTGCTCACGTAGCTGTAGTAGGGGTGCAGGGTGATGCCGATGCGCAGCGGCTTGCCATTGTCGGCGAGGGCCACGGCGGGCAGGGCGCAGGCCAGGAGCAGCGCCAGGGTGCGGCGGGCGAAGCGGAGCATGGGCAGGTCCTTAGTGACGGTGTTGGCGGGTGACCCCGGCGTCGTAGTGGGTGACGATCTGCTGCCAGCCGGCGGCGATCAGCGCATCGCTGTCCAGCGCGTCCGGGGGCAGGGCGGTACTGTCGCGGCGCAGCCAGACATCCGGCTGGGCGTCGCTGGCGGCGGGCAGGATCACCAGGAAGCTGCCGGCCACCTGGGTGTCCTGACTGCGGCCCAGGTAGGCGCCGTTGGCCAGCAGCGACCACTGGTGGCTGCCGCGGCTCTGGCTGCTGGCGTCGTTGACGAACGGCGGCAGCCCCTCGTCGGCCAGGGCCTGGGCGTCCGGGGCGGTGCCGTTGTCCTCGCGCAGGGCGCGGATCTCCTCGACGGCCACCCACAGGTCGGTGTGGATGCCCTGTTCGGCGGCATTGAGGTCGCGGCGGGCGTCGAGCTGGTGGGCGGCGATGGCCTGTTCATCCTCACGCTCGCCGCGCGCGGCCACCACGCTGGCGGCCAGCACCACGATCAGCAGCGCGGCCAGCAGCACGTAGAGGGTCTCGTGCCCGGCGCCGGCCGGGCGCACCACCTGGGCGCGGCTCATGGCGCACCGATGTCGGCGTGGTCCACTTCCACCACGTGGCCGGGGCCGGCATCGA
This sequence comes from Pseudomonas sp. DVZ6, assembly GCF_024259445.1. Classification (NCBI taxonomy): domain Bacteria; kingdom Pseudomonadati; phylum Pseudomonadota; class Gammaproteobacteria; order Pseudomonadales; family Pseudomonadaceae; genus Pseudomonas; species Pseudomonas sp. DVZ6. Next base: position 14,521 of record NZ_JANCLM010000062.1, on the reverse strand, counting down.
ACAGCACGTAGAACTCACCGTCGGGGCGCTTGAAGGTCAGGGTCGAGTCGTCGCCGAGCTTGCTCGCCACCAGCACCTGCTCGTCGTAGCCGATCACGTCCAGGGTCACCCCGGGAGCGCCGCTGCCGTCGGAGAAGCCGCCCTTGCAGGTGATCTGCTCGCCGTGCTCGGTGCACTCGCACATCGGGTTGTGCGCCAGCGCCGGGGTGGCGGCCAGGGCCAAGAGGGGCAGGGCGAGCCTGCGCATCAGCTGTTTCATTTATTGCCTCCTTGTTTCTCGAGCCAGGCCGCGGTGGCGGGGGATGCCTTGGCCAGCGGCACCGCGGCCTGGTACATCTTGCCGTCCCAGCCTTCGATGGTGATCCAGATGTCGGCGTCAGGTCGGGTGCGTGGCGGGATCGGCAGCGAGGTGCCCATGCGCGCCGGCGCGCCGAAGAAGATCGTGCCGGCGGCGCGCAGGCTGCGCGGCTTGCCCACCCGCAGGTAGATGGCCTTGGCGCCTTCGTTGCAGGTGCCACAGGCGGCGTTGAAGGCCTTGAAGTAGCCGGCCGGACCCTCGGCGCGCGGCGCCTCGTCGCGCAGTTCGGCCAGGTCGAGGGTCCAGCGTCCGACCTGGATATCCTCGACGATGTTGGCACCCAGGCCACTGTCGCCACGGAACAGGCTGGCGTCGGCGAAGTACTTGGGCATGAAGCCCAGCGGCACGAGGATCAGCAGGATGTTCAGGTGGAAGCGCCATTTCAGCCACAGCTGCTTCAGGCCGCTGGGCGGCAGGGTATCGGTCTGGCTCAAGGTTGGGCCTCCAGGGTGGTTGGGCTGGCCGCGGCGCGCTTGCGTGCCGGACGCTCGCTGCGCTTGAGGGCGGCGAGGGTGGCCTGGGTGGTGCGTTTGGTCCAGATCAGCAGGCCGCTGAACACCATCAGGGTCAGTACCAGGCCGAAGAAGAACCAGATCAGCTTGATCGCCAGGCCACCGAAATCACCGGTGTGCAGCGGGCGCATGGATTCGGTGACGAACTCGAGGGCCGAGCGGTCGCCGAGCAGGAACTGGCTGTCGACGTTGCGCGTGTAGGGGTTGACCTCGGCGGTCTGGAACATCAGCGGATACCAGCCTCGCCCGCCCATGCTGTAGTGGCTGTAGGCGGTGGCCGGCAGCGAGATGAAACTGATGTCCAGGCCGGGTACTTTCTCGGTGGCGATGCGTGCTGCCTGGTCCAGGTCGATGCGTGGCGCCGGGCTGCCGTCGGCAGTCTGCGGTACCTGCTCGCGGGCGATGACCGGCACGATCGGCTCGGTGGAAACTGTCACATGGTTGTCGCCGAGGATCGCCTGGATCAGGAACCAGGTGCCGGTGATGGAAATGACCGCAATGAACCAGATTGACCACACCCCGGCCAGGCGGTGCAGGTCGCCCCAGAAGATCCGTGGGCCGTGGCCGGTACGCACTGGCTTGAAGAAACCGCGCCAGAACTTCTTGTACACCACCAGCCCCGTGACCAGCGAGGCCAGCATCGGCAGCCCGAGCAGCGACACCAGGTACCAGCCCCAGCTGTAGCCGTTGGTGAAGGGCACCAGCCACCAGCCGTGCAGGGCGCGGGTGAAGGCCTCGAAGTCGAAGTCCGGACGCTGCCCCTGTATGGCCCCGCTGTACGGGTTGACGTAGAGCAGCGCATTGGTGCCGTCGGCGCGGGTCACCGAGGCCTGCAGGGCGAAGTGCGAACCGTCTGGCTGGCTGAAGAAACGCACTGCCAGGTCCGGTTCGGCCTTGTGCATGGCGTCGAGCACCTGCTGGTAGCTCAGGCGCTGGCTGTCGTCGTCGGGCTTGCTGGCGCGCACATCAGCGTTGGCCAGCCAGACGATCTCCTGGCTGACCACCGCGAGCATGCCGGTGAAGCAGACGATCAGGACGAAGAACCAGATCGGCAGGGCAAGCCAGCTGTGGACCAGGAACCACAGCTTGGAATTGGATTTCTTTCTCGATTGTCGGGCCATCGCTCGGTCTTCTGCATATAAAAATACGGTCGAGTCTGTGCTCAACCTGGAAGGCTGCATAAGTAAGGACGAATGAGAATCAGAAAGCTGCCAAAGCAAATGAAAGAAAATGTTTCAAGAACTGGACGTGACCTCCGTCGAAACCGGCGCCTTGGCCGCGCGCGCCTGCTTCAGGCTGCGCTTGAGCGCGTTGGCGGTGGCCAGGGCGGTGCGCTTGCTCCAGATCAGCAGGCCGCTGAGCACCATCATGCTCAGTAGCAGGCCGAAGAAGAACCAGATCAGCTTGCTCGTCAGGCCGGCGAACTCGCCGGTGTGCAGCGGGCGCATGGACTCGGTGAAGATCTCCACCGCCTTGCGATCGCCGAGCAGGCGGCTGGCCTCCATCGCCCCGGTATAAGGGTTGATCTCGGCCTTCTGGTACACCAGCGGATACCAGCTCATGCCGCCGATGCTCAGGTGCGCATAGGCGTTGCTGGGAAAACCGACATAGTCGACGGTGAAGCCGGGAATCTCGCGCTGGGTGATCCTCACCGCTTCGTCCGGGCTGATCATCGGTGCGGGGCTGCCGTCGGCGGTCAGTGGCACCGTCTCGCGGGCTATCACCGGAATGATGGGCTGGCTGGAAATGGCGATATGGTTGTCGGCGAGCAGCGCCTTGACCAGGAACCAGGTACCGGTGATGGAAATCACCGCGATGAACCAGATCGACCAGATGCCGCTCAGGCGGTGGAAATCGCCCCAGAAGATCCGTGCGCCCTGGTTGAAGCGCAGGGTCGGCTTGAAGAAACCTTTCCAGAAGCGCTTGTAGATCACCAGGCCGGTGACCAGCGAGGCCAGCATCGGCAGCCCGAGCAGCGACACCAGGTACCAGCCCCAGCTGTAGCCGTTGGTATGCGGCACCAGCCACCAGCCGTGCAGTGCGCGGGTGAACTCTTCGAAGTTGAACTGCGGCGGGACGCCCTGAATATGCCCGGTATAGGGGTTGACGTAGACCCTCAGGGTACGGCCGTCGGGGTAGGTGACATCCGACAGCATGGCGAAGTGCGATTCGCTCAGGGTCATCAGGCTGGCCACGGCGATACCGGGCTGGTCGCGCTGCATGGCTACCAGCAGTTCGTCGTAGTTCAGCCGCCGGGCCTCGTCCGAAGGCGGGTTGGCGCGGGTTTGCGGGTTGGCCAGCCAGACGATCTCGCGGCTGATCACCGCCAGGGTGCCGGTGACGCAGACGATCAGCACGAAGAACCAGATGGGCAGGGCCAGCCAGCTGTGCACGAGGAACCAGATTTTCGAGCGTGACTTTTTCGACATGGGGTACGCAGTGTCAATGGCGAAGTTCAGGGGCAAAAGCCCGGCCGTATCTGAAAGAGACGCATGAGCAGGGCAAAACCTGATGGATCATTTGCAAGCAAGTGTTTCCAGGGTGGCCGTGCTGGCGATGCAGGCCCACGTGGGAGCGGGCTGGCCCCGCGAACACCGGCAGTGCCGGTGCCAGGCGCCACAGTGCCTGCATCGCTCCTGCAAAGGGACTAATTTGCCTGCCCCTCGAAACGTCCTCCTATCACCGGACGCGAGCGTGCCCCTGGGCCGTCGGTCCCTTTCATCGAATGTGTACAGGAGGCCCGTCATGGGTGTTGCTGTGGGATTTACAGTGCGTCCGCTGTTGCCGGAGCAGGGACGTTTGCCGTTGCTGGTGGAGGCGGGTGACGACGACACCAGCCTGTTGGAGGTGTTCGACGAGCTCAAGGCGCTGGTGGATGAACACCTGCTGCGCGACGGCGGCATCCTGTTCCGCGGATTCCGCCTGGAGGGCGCCGAGCAGTTCCGCCAGTTCGCCGCCAGCTTCGGTCACCCGCTGCTCAACTACGAGTTCGGCTCGACGCCGCGCACCAACGTTACCCAGGGGGTCTACACCTCCACCGAGTACCCGGCGCACCAGCATATTCCGCTGCACAACGAGCAGGCCTACTCCCGCGACTGGCCGATGAAAATCTGGTTCTACAGCATGATCGCGGCAAAATCCGGTGGTCAGACGCCGATTGCCGACAGTCGCGAAGTCTATCGGCGGGTGCCGGTGCATGTCCGCGAGCGTTTCGTCAGCAAGGGCCTGATGTACGTGCGCAACTTCGGCAACGGGCTGGATGTGTCGTGGGAGGATGTATTCAATACCGATGACCCGCAGGAGGTCGAAGCCTACTGCAAGGCTCACGGCATCACCTGCGAATGGAAGGATGACGGCGAGCTGCGTACCCGTCAGGTGTGCCAGGCGGTGGCCGAGCACCCGGTGACCGGCGACATGGTCTGGTTCAACCAGGCGCACCTGTTCCATATTTCCAACCTGCCGCCCGAGGTGCGGGAAAGCCTGCTGGACATCGTCGATGAGGAAGACCTGCCGCGCAACGTCTACTACGGCGACGGTTCGCCCATCGAGGACGAGGTGCTCGATGAGATCCGTGCGGTGCTGGAGGACTGCAAGATCAGTTTCCTCTGGCAGGAGGGTGACGTGATGATGCTCGACAACATGCTCGCCGCCCATGCCCGTGCGCCGTTCGAAGGCCCGCGCAAGGTGATCGTGGCAATGGCCGAGGGGCATTCGCTGGAGCAGGCCTGACCTGCCGATCGCTCCTGCAGGCCGGCGCGACCTCCTGTAGGAGCGGCCTTGTGCCGCGAAAGGGGCGCACAGCGCCCCCATCACTCCCGCGTCGAGCCCCTCGCTAAATCATCCCCCCGCCCATTCGTTCTTGTTGATGCGCCCGGACCTTCCGGTCGCACCGCCGATCAGCAAGGACCTCACACATGAATGCCGCAGACGCCCAGAAACTTTCCCGCCGTTTCATCGAGTTGCCCCTGGACAAGCGCCGCTTGTTCCTCGAAGGGATGCGACGCGAGGGTATCGATTTCGCGCAGCTGCCCATGTCGTCCTGTGCCGGTCTGAGCGAGCGCGACGGCCTGTCCTACGCCCAGCAGCGCATGTGGTTCCTCTGGCAGCTGGAACCCCACAGCGCCGCCTACAACCTGCCGATGGCCGTGCGCCTCGACGGCGAGCTGCAGGTCGAGGCGCTGGAGCGGGCGTTCAGCCTGCTGGTCGCCCGCCACGAATGCCTGCGCACCACCTTCGCCCAGGACGGCGAGCGGGCGTTGCAGCGGGTGGCGGAGCCTGCGCCGGTGAGCATCCAGCTGTTCGACCTGGCCGACCTGCCCGAAACCACGCGCTGGGAGCGCGCGCACCAGCAGATGGCGGCCCAGGCCACCCAGGCCTTCGACCTCGAAGACGGGCCGCTGTTCGGCATCGCCCTGTTGCGCCTGGCGCCCCAGGCACACGTGCTGTTGCTGACCCTGCACCACATCATCGCCGACGGCTGGTCGATGAATATCCTGATCGACGAATTCATGCGCAGCTACGACGCCCTGGTGGCGGGGCGCGAGCCGCAGCTGGCGGAGCTCAAGGTGCACTATCGCGACTATGCGCTGTGGCAGCGCAGCTGGCTGGAGGCCGGCGAGCGCGACCGCCAGCTGGACTACTGGCGCGAGCAGCTGGGTGAAGAGCACCCGTTGCTGGAGCTGCCGACCGACCGGCCTTACCCGGCCCAGCCCAGCCACCTCGGCGAGCGCCTGGAGCTGACGCTCGACGCGGGCCTGCGCGAGGATCTCAAGCAGTTGGCCCAGCAGCACGGCGTGACCCTGTCCACGGTACTGTTGGCCGTGTTCAAGACCCTGCTGTACCGCTACAGCGGGCAAACCGACATCCGTGTCGGCGGCCTGATCGCCAACCGCAACCGCAGCGAGACCGAAGGGCTGGTCGGCTTCTTCGTCAACACCCAGGTGCTGCGCAGCCAGTTCACCGCGCAGACGCCGTTCAGCGACCTGCTGCGCAGCCTGCACCAGGCCTCCGTCGGCGCCCAGGCGCACCAGGACCTGCCGTTCGACGCGCTGATCGAAGCCCTGCAGCCCCAGCGCAGCCAGAGCCATACGCCGCTGTTCCAGGTGATGTTCAACCACCAGCCGCTGGTCACCGACCTCAATGACGTGCGTCTGGACTGCGGCCTGCGCGTGGGCTACCTGAGCGCCGAGCAGCTGGCCGGCAGCCGCCGCCAGCATGCCGCCACCAGCGACCTGATGCTCGACACCCGGGAGGAGGGCGAGCAGCTGTTCGCCGCCTTCACCTATGCCACCGACCTCTTCGACGAAGCCACCATCGCCGCCCTGGCCGGGCACTGGCGCAACCTGCTGCGCGCGGTCTGCCAGGCACCGCGCCAGCGCCTGGGCGAGTTGCCGCTGCTGGCCGAGGTCGAGCGCCAGGCGCTGCTGTGCCCGGTGGCCGAGGTGTCGTCGCTGGTACCGGTGCAACGGCTGTTCGAAGCCCAGGCCGCCCGTAGCGGCGAGGCATTGGCATTGATCCTGGCCGACGGCGCCGCGGCGCCATCCATGAGCTATGCCGAACTCAATGCCCGCAGCAATCGCCTGGCCCATCACCTGCGCCATCAGGGCGTCGGCCCCGATGTGCTGGTGGGCGTGGCCCTGGATCGCTCGCTGGACCTGGCCGTGGCCCTGCTGGCCGTGCTCAAGGCCGGCGGCGGCTATGTGCCGCTGGACCTGCAGGCCCCGGCCGAACGCCTGGGGCATGTCTTCGAGGACAGCGGCCTGCAATGGCTGCTGACCACCACCGCCCAGTTACCCGGCCTGCCGGCGCAGGGTGGGCTGCGCTGCCTGTGCCTGGACCAGCTGGCGCTGGACGACGAGCCGGCGGACGACCTGGCGTTGACCGTCACGCGCGACAACCTGGCCTATGTGATCTACACCTCCGGTTCCACCGGCCGACCCAAGGGCGTGGCCATCAGTCACGGCGCCCTGAGTGAGTTCATCGCCCGCGCCATCGACTACAGCGACCTGCGCGAAGGCGACCGCGTCCTGCAGTTCGCCACCAGCAGTTTCGACGGTTTCGTCGAGCAGTTCTTCCCGCCGCTGTGCCACGGCGCCTGCGTGGTGCTGCGCGATACCCGCCTGTGGGACAGCGCCGCCCTGCATGAGGTGCTGATCAGCCACGGCGTGACCCTGGCCGACCTGCCGGCTGCCTACTGGTACTGGCTGGTGCAAGACTTCGCGGCGCGTCCACCGGCCAACTACGGCGCGCTGCGCCAGATCCACGTCGGCGGCGAAGCGATGGCGGTGGACGGGTTGCGCCTGTGGCAACTGGCCGGGCTGGGTCATGTGCGGCTGCTCAACACCTATGGCCCGACCGAGGCCACGGTGGTCTCGACCATCCACGACTGCACCGGGCTCGGCCACGAGGCGGTGTCCTGGCGCGGCATCCCCATCGGCCAGGGCCTGGCGCAGCGCCGGCTGTACATCCTCGACGATGACCTCGAACTGCTGCCGCAGGGCGCCGTGGGCGAGCTGTACATCGGCGGCCCGGGCCTGGCCCGTGGCTACCACGGTCAACCGGCGCTGAGCGCCCAGCGCTTCGTCGCCGACCCGTTCGCCCATGGCGAGCGCCTGTACCGCACCGGCGACCGTGCGCGCCTGGGCGCTGACGGCGCCATCGAGTACATCGGCCGTGTCGATCACCAGGTCAAGGTCCGGGGTTTCCGCATCGAGCTCGGCGAGATCGAGGCGCGCCTGCAGCAGTGCCCGGGCGTTCGCGAAGCGGTGGTGCTGGCCCTGCCGATGACCGGCGGCCTGCAACTGGTCGCCTATGTAGTGCCCGACGCTGGCGAGCAGGATGCCGCCGAACAGGCGCGTTTCCGCCAGCAGGTGCGCAGCCTGCTCAAGGCGCGCCTGCCCGAATACATGGTGCCCGGCCACCTGTTGCTGTTGCCGCGCCTGCCCCTGACGCCCAGCGGCAAGCTCGACCGCAAGGCCCTGCCGGCACCGGACCCCAGTGCATTACAGGCTGAGTATCGGGCGCCGCAGAGCGCCATCGAGCAGCAACTGGCGCAGATCTGGATGCAGGTGCTGGGCGTGACCAAGGTCGGCCTGGACGATCACTTCTTCGAGCTGGGCGGGCACTCGTTGCTGGCCGCCCAGGTATTGGCGCGGATCAAGGACCAACTGGGCCTGGTGCTGCCGTTGCGCAGCCTGTTCGAGCACCCGGCGCTGGGCGACTTGGCCGCCGAGCTGGGCCGTCTGGAGGGCGGTGATAAAGATGACGACTGGTCGGATATGGACGCGTTCATGAGTTCCTTGGAAGGGGTTGAGGCATGAGTGGCAACATGGCGGTACGCATTGCAAAACGGTTCGTCAGCCTGCCCCTGGAGCAGCGCCGGCAGTTCCTCGCCAAGCTGCGCGAGGACGGCAAGGACTTCAGCCTGTTGCCGGTGGTCGAGTCGCGTCACGACTTTGCCAGCATCCCCCTGTCCTTCGCCCAGCAGCGCCTGCTGTTCCTCTGGCAGCTGGAGCCGCACAGCGCGGCCTACAACATGGCGGCCGGCCTGCGCCTGAGCGGCCGGCTCGACGTGGCGGCCCTGCAGCGCTCGTTCGAGCACCTGGTGGCGCGCCACGAAGCGCTGCGCACGGTGTTCCAGGTCGATGGCGAGCAGCCGCGCCAGGTGATCCTCGCGACCCAGGCCGTACCCCTGGTGCAGGTCGATCTCACCGGTGTCGCCAGCGACCGGCGCGAGGCCGAGCTGGCCACGCAGGTGCGCGAGGCCAGCCACCAGCCCTTCGACCTGCTGCACGGGCCGCTGCTGCGCGCCAGCCTGTACCGGCTGGCGGCCGAGGACTATGTGCTGCTGGTGAGCATGCACCACATCGTCTCCGACGGCTGGTCGATGGACGTGATGGTCAAGGAGTTCGTGCACAGCTACCAGGCTTTCAGCCAGGGGCAGGCACCGCAGTTGCCGGCGCTGGAGGTGCAGTACGCCGACTATGCGATCTGGCAGCGCAGTTGGCTGGAGGCCGGGGAGGGCGAGCGCCAGCTCGGCTACTGGCGCCAGCAGCTGGGCGAGGAGCAGCCGCTGCTGGAGGTGGCCGCTGACCATGCCCGCCCGCTGACCCAGAGCTTCGACGGCCAGACCCTGAGCTTCGACTTCGGCGCCGAGCTGTCCCGACGCCTGGGCGGCTACGCCCGCGCCCAGGGCATGACCCTGTTCATGCTGGTGCTGGCGGGCTTCTCGCTGTTCCTCTCGCGCCAGGCCGGGCAGCGTGATATCCGCATCGGCGTGCCCAACGCCAACCGCGGCCGCGCCGAGGTCGAGGGGCTGATCGGTTTCTTCGTCAACACCCAGGTGCTGCGCTGCCAGGTGGACGAGCGCCTGAGCTTCGACGACCTGCTGGTCCAGGTGCGCGAGGCGGTGCTTGGCGCCCAGGCGCACCAGGAACTGCCGTTCGAGCAACTGGTGGACGCCCTGGTGCCGGAACGCAACCTGGGCCACAACCCGCTGTTCCAGGTCAAGTTCAACCAGAACGTCGGCATGCAACGCCAGCGCTCGCTGGCCCTGCCGGGCCTGAGCGTCGCCGAGTACCCGCTGGACAAGGTCGGCACCCACTTCGACCTGGCGCTGGACATCACCGATGACGGCCAGCTGATCCACGGCGAGATGACCTTCGCCAGCGACCTCTACCAGCGCGCCACGGTCGAGGCGTTCATCCCGGCGTTCATCGAGCTGCTGGGCCAGTTGCTCGACGCGCCGCAGCTGCCGCTGCATCGCCTGGCCGCGCCGCTGCCTGTCGGGCAGGCGCCGGAGCGCGAGGCGCCGGCGCTGGTGCTGGAGCAGTGGCAGCAACAGGTACGCCGCCAGCCCGAGGCGCTCGCCGCCCGCAGCCTGGAGCACAGCCTGAGCTTCGTCGCCCTGGACCAGGCCGCCAATCGTCTGGCTCACCACCTGCAACGTCAGGGCGTGACTCGCGGTCAGCCGGTCGCGGTGCTGATGGAGCGTTCGCTGGACTGGCTGACCTGCATGCTCGGTATCCTCAAGGCCGGCGCCGTGTACATGCCGCTGGACACCAAGGCGCCTGAAGCGCGTCTGCGCCAGATGCTCGATGCAGCGCAAGCCAAGGGACTGCTGTGCGCTGCTGGTGATGCGCGACTGGTCAGCCTGGCCAGCGCCGAGCGCCAGGCACTGGCCTTCGCGCCAGCGCAATGGCAGGACCTGTCGGCCAGCGCGCCGGCCATCACGCTGTGGGCCGAATCGCCGGCCTATGTGATCCACACCTCCGGCTCCACCGGCCAGCCCAAAGGCGTGCTGGTCAGCCATGGCGCCCTGGCCAGCTACGTCGCCGGCCTGCTCGAACGCCTGGCGCCGGCACCGGAGACGAGTATGGCGCTGGTCTCGACCATCGCCGCCGACCTGGGCCACACCGTGCTGTTCGGCGCCCTGTGCGCCGGGCGCCTGCTGCATGTGCTGCCCGAGGCGCTGGGCTTCGACCCGGACGCCTTCGCCCGCTACATGGCCGAACACCGGGTTGGCGTACTGAAGATCGTCCCTGGCCACCTGGCGGCGCTGCTACAGGCCGGCAACCCCGCCGATGTGCTGCCCGAGCAGGCGCTGATCGTCGGTGGCGAGGCCTGCACGCCCGCCCTGGTGGAGCAGGTGCGCCGGCTCAAGCCGGGCTGCCGCCTGATCAACCACTATGGCCCGAGCGAGACCACGGTCGGCGTGCTGACCCATGAGGTCACGACCCTCGCCGCCGAGGCCCGCGCCGTGCCGGTGGGCACGGCCCTGCCGGGCGCCCATGTGCTGCTGCTCGACGATGTGCTCAACCCGGTCGCCGACCAGGTCGCGGGCGAGCTGTATATCGGCGGTGCCAGCGTGGCCCAGGGTTACCTCGGTCAGCCGGGCCTGACCGCCGAACGCTTCGTGCCGGACCCGACGCGGCCTGGCCAGTGCCTGTACCGCAGCGGCGACCGGGTGCGGCGCAACCGTGCGGGCCAGGTGGAATTCATCGGTCGCGCCGACGACCAGGTCAAGGTGCGCGGTTATCGTGTCGAACCAGCCGAAGTGGCGCGGGTGCTGCTGGGGCTGGACGGGGTCGCAGAAGCGGTGGTCCTGGCCCAGCCGGTGGACGGTGACGAGACCCGCCTGCAACTGGTGGGCTGGTGCGTGGGGCAGGGGCTGCAGGGTGAAGCCTTGCGCCAGCAATTGCAGGACCGCCTGCCGGACTACATGGTGCCATCACAGATCCTGCTCCTGGAGCGCCTGCCGCTGACCGCCAACGGCAAGCTCGACAAGCGCGCGCTGCCGGCACCGGGTGTCGCCCGGCGCCAGTACACAGCGCCAGTCGGCGAGATCGAGCAGGCCCTGGCGGCGATCTGGGCCGAGGTGCTCAAGCTCGACCAGGTCGGCAGCACCGACAACTTCTTCGAATTGGGCGGCGACTCGATCCTCAGCCTGCAGATCATCGCCCGGGCCAAGCGCCAGGGCATCAAGCTCAGCCCCAAGCAATTGTTCGAGAAACAGACCATCGGCCAGCTGGCGGCGGTGGCCAAACGCATCGAGAAGAAGGCCGCGGCGGTCGAGCAGGTCAGCGGCACGCTGGCGTTGTTGCCGATCCAGGCGCGCTTCTTCGAAACCGACATCCCTGAGCGCCAGCATTGGAACCAGGCTTTGCTGCTCAAGCCGACCCAGCCGCTGCGCGCCGACTGTCTGACGGGCGCGTTGCAGGCGCTGGTCGACCAACACGACGCACTGCGCCTGCGCTTCTCCCAGCGCGATACCTGGCAGGCCGAGTTCCAGGCTGGCAAGGCCGACGACATGCTCTGGGTTCGTGAGTTGAACGAGATGGCTGAGCTGCCGGCCCTGGCCGAGCAGGCCCAGTGTAGCCTCGACCTGGCCAAGGGGCCGCTGCTGCGAGCGCTGTTGGTGGACCTGCCCGAAGGCCAGCAGCGTTTGCTGCTGGTGATCCACCACCTGGTGGTCGACGGTGTGTCCTGGCGTGTGCTGCTCGAGGACCTGCAACTGGCCTACACGGCCCTGGTCACGGGCAAGCCGCTGGCGCTGGCGGCCAAGAGCAGTTCGCTCAAGGCTTGGGCCGAGCGCCTTGGTGGCTATGCCCGCAGCCCCGAACTGCTGGCCGAAGCCGACTACTGGCTGGACGGCCTCGCAGCCGCTGGCGATGAATTGCCACGGGACAATCCGTCGGGCGCCCAGACCAACCGTCACGTCGCCCATGCCTCGTCGCGCCTGGACACCGCGCTGACCCGCAAGCTGCTGCAGGTGGCGCCCGCCGCCTACCGCACCCAGGTCAACGACCTGCTGCTGGCGGCCCTGGCGCGGGTGCTGTGCGACTGGACCGAAGAGGAATCGGTACTGATCCAGCTCGAAGGCCATGGCCGCGAGGACCTGTTCCCAGAACTGGACCTCAGCCGCACCCTGGGCTGGTTCAGCAGCCTGTTCCCGGTACGCCTGACGCCGGCCCATGGGCTGGGCGCGGGTCTGTGCGCAGTAAAGGAGCAGTTACGTGCGGTGCCGAACAAAGGCATCGGCTACGGCGTGCTGCGCTACCTCGGCGAGCCCGACCTGCGCGCGCGCCTGGCGGTATTGCCGCAGCCACGGGTGACCTTCAACTACCTGGGGCAGTTCGACGGCAGCTTCGCCGAGGCCGAGGGCGCGCTGTTCACTCCGGCCAGCGAGGCCAGCGGTGCTACCCAGGATATGGACAGCCCGCTGGGCAACTGGCTCGGCATCACCGGGCAGGTCTACCAGGGCGAGCTGGAGCTGGACTGGAGCTTCAGCCGCGAGGTGTTCCGTCCCGAGACCATCGAGGCCCTGGCGCGCCGCTACGAGCAGGTGCTGGCCGAGCTGGTCGAGCACTGCGCCCAGGCGCCGCACCAGGGCGTCACGCCATCGGACTTCCCGCTGGCCGAGCTGACCCAGGCGCAACTGGATGGTCTGCCGCTGGCGGCCGGGGAAATCGAGGACCTCTACCCGCTGTCGCCGATGCAGCAGGGCATGCTGTTCCACAGCCTCTACGAGCAGGCGGCGGGCAACTACATCAACCAGCTGCGCGTGGATGTGCGCGGGCTGGACATGGCGCGCTTCCGGGCGGCCTGGCAGGCGGTGGTGGACAACCACGAAGTGCTGCGCAGCTGCTTCCCGCAGGATCTGCCGGCACCGGTGCAGGTGGTACGGCGCCAGGTGCAGGTGCCTTTCGTCGAGCTCGACCAGTCCCAGGATCCGGATGCCGTGGCCCAGGCCGAGCGCCAGGCCGGTTTCGACTTGGCCAGCGGTCCGCTGCTGCGCCTGACGCTGATCCGCACAGGCGATGACAGTCATCACCTGATCTACACCAGCCACCATATCCTGATGGACGGCTGGAGCAGCTCGCGCTTGCTGGGCGAAGTGCTGCAGCGCTACAGCGGCGCGACGCCGGGCGGCAAGACCAGCCGTTATCGCGACTATATCCAGTGGCTGCAAGGCCAGGACCAGCAGGCCAGCGAAACCTTCTGGCGGGGGCAGGTGGCCGATTTGCAAGAACCGACCCGTCTGGTCCAGGCGTTCAAGTCCTCGGCCCAGGGGCAGGGCCATGGCGTCCTGGCGCTGCGTTTCGAGGCGCAGCAGACCCGGCAGCTGGCGGACTTCGCCCGGGACCAGCGCGTTACCCTCAACACCCTGGTCCAGGCCGCCTGGCTGCTGCTGTTGCAGCGCTACACCGGCCAGGCCAGCGTGACCTTCGGTGCCACCGTGGCCGGTCGCCCGGCGGAGTTGCCGGGTGTCGAGGAGCAGCTGGGGCTGTTCATCAACACCTTGCCGGTGGTCGCCAGCCCGCGCCCGGAACAGACCGTGGGCGAGTGGGTGCAGCAGGTCCAGGCGCTGAACCTGGCCTTGCGCGAGCACGAGCACACGCCGCTGTACGAGATCCAGCGCTGGGCTGGCTGGAGCGGCGAGGCGCTGTTCGACAACATTCTGGTCTTCGAGAACTACCCGGTGTCCGAGGCGCTGCAACAGGGCGCGCCGGAGGGGCTGCAGTTCGGTGAGGTGCTCAACCAGGAGCAGACCAACTACCCGCTTACCCTGGTGGTGCAAGTGGGCGAGCGCCTGGAGGCGAGCTTCAGTTTCGATCGCCAGTGCTTCAGCGAACAGGCCATCGACCAGTTGGCGGGGCACTTCCAGCACCTGCTTGCGCAGTTGGCGGCTGACGCTCAGCGTGCACTGGGTGCGCTCAGCCTGCCGGTGGAAGACCAGCAGGTAGTGGCCAGCTATCCGAGCACGGCTTGCACCCATGAGTTGATCGAGGCGCAGGCGGTGCGTACGCCTGAGGCGATCGCCGTGACCTTCGCCGGGCAGGCGCTGAGCTACGACCAGCTCAACCGCCGTGCCAACCGCCTGGCTCACAAGCTGCGCGAGCAGGGCGTGGGGCCGGATGTGCTGGTGGGCATCGCCGTGGAGCGCGGCTTCGAGATGATCGTCGGCCTGCTGGCGATCCTCAAGGCGGGTGGCGCCTATGTGCCGCTGGATCCGGAGTACCCGCAGGACCGCCTGAGCTACATGATGGAAGACAGCGGCATTCAACTGCTGCTGACTCAAGGTCACTTGCTGGCTGATTTGCCTGTGCCAGCGCAGGTTCGCAGCCTGAAACTGGAAGATGATCTGGCCGGT
>NZ_JANCLM010000061.1:0-20803 GCF_024259445.1 Pseudomonas sp. DVZ6 | reverse complement strand
GCCGCAAAGCGGCCCCGACTGCATCAATGCAGGATCTGGCTCAGGAACAACTTGGTCCGATCACTGCGCGGCCGGTCGAAGAAGTCATCCGGCGCGGCCTGCTCGACGATCTCCCCCTTGTCCATGAAGATCACCCGGTTCGCCACGGTGCGGGCAAAGCCCATCTCGTGGGTCACGCAGAGCATGGTCATACCGTCTTCGGCCAGGCTGACCATGGTGTCCAGCACCTCCTTGACCATCTCCGGGTCCAGCGCCGAAGTCGGCTCGTCGAACAGCATGATCTTCGGCTTCATGCACAGCGCCCGGGCAATCGCCACCCGCTGCTGTTGACCACCAGACAACTGCCCCGGGTACTTGTGCGCCTGCTCCGGAATGCGCACGCGCTCGAGGAAGTGCATGGCGATTTCCTCGGCCTTGCGCCGCGGCAGCTTGCGCACCCACATCGGCGCCAGGGTGCAGTTTTCAAGGATGCTCAGGTGCGGGAACAGGTTGAAGTGCTGGAACACCATGCCCACCTCGCGGCGGATCGCCTCGATCTGCTTGAGGTCATTGGTTAGCTCCACGCCATCGACGACGATGCGCCCCTGCTGGTGTTCCTCCAGCCGGTTGAGGCAGCGGATGGTGGTCGACTTGCCCGAGCCGGACGGCCCGCACAAGACGATGCGCTCGCCCTGGCGCACGTTCAGGTTGATGTCCTTGAGCACATGGAACTGGCCGTACCACTTGTTCACGCCCTGCATCTGGATGATGCCTTCGGGGCCGGCAGGCTGCTTGATCGCTTCACTCATTTCGAAACTCCTAACGCTTGTGGCCAGTGTCCAGCTTGCGCTCCAGGTGCATGGAGTAGCGGGACATACCGAAACAGAAAATCCAGAACACCAGGGCGGCGAACACATAGCCCTCGGTGGCCATGCCCAGCCAGGCCGGGTCAGCCGCTGCCTGCTTGACGCTGTTGAGCAGGTCGAACAGGCCGATGATGATCACAAGGCTGGTGTCCTTGAACAGGGCGATGAAGGTGTTGACGATGCCAGGAATCACCAGCTTGAGCGCCTGGGGCAGGATCACCAGGCCCATCGCCCGCCAGTAGCCCAGGCCCATGGCCGCGGCGGCTTCGTACTGGCCCTTGGGGATGGCCTGCAGGCCGCCGCGCACCACCTCGGCGATGTACGCCGACTGGAACAGGATCACGCCGATCATCGCCCGCAGCAGCTTGTCGAAGCTCATGCCCTCGGGCAGGAACAGCGGCAGCATCACCGATGACATGAACAGCACGGTGATCAGCGGCACGCCGCGCCAGAACTCGATGAAGGTCACGCAGACCACCTTCACCGCCGGCATGTTCGAACGCCGCCCCAGCGCCAGCAGGATGCCCAGCGGCAAGGCGCCGACGATACCGACCGTGGCGATCACCAGGGTCAGCATCAGGCCGCCCCACTGGCTGGTGGGCACCGTGTCCAGGCCCAGCACACCGCCATGCAGCAGGATGTAGGCGAGGATCGGGTACAGCACCAGGAAGCCCAGGCCGTACACCGCCTTGCGCGGGAAGCGCTTGATGAACAGCGGTGCGGCGCCGAGCACGGCGAGCCATACGCTCAGGTCGACGCGCCAGCGCAGTTCCGCCGGGTAGTAGCCGTACATGAACTGGCCGAAGCGCTGTTGGATGAACACCCAGCAGGCGCCCTCCTTGGTGCAGTCGGCGCGAGTGGTGCCGACCCAGTTGGCGTCGATGAACGCCCACTGCACCAGCGGCGGCACGATCAGCCAGACCAGGTACAGGGCGAACAATGTCAGCAGGGTGTTGAGCCAGCTGGAGAACAGGTTGGCCCGCATCCAGGCGAGCACGCCAACGGTCTTCACCGGTGGCGGCATGTCGGGTTTGAAAACATGGGCTGTCACGGATGTACCCTCACCGTTCGATCAGCGCAATGCGCTTGTTGTACCAGTTCATCAACAGCGAAATGCTGATGCTGATGGCGAGATAGACGCTCATGGTGATGGCGATCACCTCGATGGCCTGGCCGGTCTGGTTGAGCACGGTACCGGCGAACAGCGAGACCATCTCCGGGTAGCCGATACCGGCGGCCAGCGACGAGTTCTTTGCCAGGTTCAGGTACTGGCTGGTCAGCGGCGGAATGATCACCCGCAAGGCCTGGGGAATGATCACCTTGCGCAGCGTCGGGCCTTCGCGCAGGCCCAGCGAGCGGGCCGCCTCGGTCTGGCCGTGGCTGACCGAACGGATACCGGAACGCACGATCTCGGCGATGAACGCCGCGGTATAGATGGTCAGCGCCAGGGTCAGCGCCAGCAGCTCGGGGATCAGCACCCAGCCACCGACGAAGTTGAAGCCCTTGAGCTGCGGCACTTCCCAGTGCACCGGGCTGCCGAACAGCAGCGCGCAGACGCCGGGGATGCCGATGAACAGCAGCAGGCCGACCCAGAACTTGTGGAACGGCTCGCCGGTTTCGTTGAAACGCTTGTTGGCGAAACGCACCATCACCGCGATGGCGACGATCGCCAGCACCAGCGCGATGACGAACGGCCAGAAGCCCTCGGCCATCGAGGCGCCGGGCATGTTCAGGCCGCGGTTGCTGATGAAGAAGGTGTCGTCGATGTTGATGCTGCCCCGTGGCCCGGGCAGGGTCAGGAACACGGCGAAGTACCAGAACAGGATCTGCAGCAGCGGCGGAATGTTGCGGAAGGTCTCCACGTACACCGTCGCCAGCTTGTTGATCATCCAGTTCGGTGACAACCGCGCCACGCCGATGATGAAGCCCAGCAAGGTGGCCAGGATGATGCCGATGAAGGTCACCAGCAGGGTGTTGAGCAGGCCGATGACGAACACCCGGGCATAGCTGTCCGATTCCACGTAGGGGATCAGGTGCTGGGCGATGCCGAAGCCGGCGCTGCGCTCGAGGAAATCGAAGCCCGAGGTGATGCCCCGGTGCTGCAGGTTGGTCTGCGTATTGTGGAACAGGTACCAGCCCAGGCCCACCACGAAGACCACCGTGAGGATCTGGAACAGCCACGCGCGCACACGTGGATCACTAAGGGAAAACCCTTTCCGTGCGCCGATTTGATTTTGCATGAAGTGCCCCGAAAAGAAGGGATTCGAACGACCCGCGGCGGCAGGATGCCGCCGCGGGGTGCAACCATCAGCGCACCGGTGGCGCGTACTGGATGCCGCCGTTGTTCCACAGGGCGTTCATGCCACGGTCGATCTTCAGGTCGGTGCTCTGGCCCAGGTTCTTCTCGAACACTTCGCCATAGTTGCCGACTTGCTTGACGATCTGTACTACCCAGTCCTTGGGCAGCTTGAGGTCCTTGCCATACTCGCCGTCGGCGCCCAGCAGGCGGGCGACGTCAGGGTTCTTGGTGGACTTGGCCTCGGCCTCGACGTTCTTCGAGGTGACGCCGGCCTCTTCGGCGTTGAGCATGGCGAACAGGGTCCACTTGACGATGCTGAACCACTCCTCGTCGCCCTTGCGCACCACTGGGCCCAGCGGTTCCTTGGAGATGGTCTCCGGCAACACTACGTACTCGGTCGGCGCGGCCAGCTTGGAGCGCTGGGCGAACAGCTGCGACTTGTCGGAGGTCAGTACGTCGCAACGGCCGGACTCCAGCGACTTGGCGCTTTCGTCGGAGGTGTCGAAGGTGATCGGGGTGTACTTCAGGCCATTGGCGCGGAAGTAGTCGGAGACGTTCAGCTCGGTAGTGGTACCGGCCTGGATGCAGATGGTCGCGCCATCGAGTTCCTTGGCACTGGAGACGCCGAGTTTCTTGTTGGCGAGGAAGCCGACGCCGTCGTAGTAGGTGACACCGGCGAACACCAGGCCCATGCCGGCATCGCGCGAGCTGGTCCAGGTAGTGTTGCGCGACAGCACGTCGACTTCGCCGGACTGCAGCGCGGTGAAGCGCTCCTTGGCGTTGAGCTGGCTGAACTTGACCTTGGTCGCGTCGCCGAACACGGCGGCGGCGACGGCGCGGCACACATCGGCGTCGATGCCGACGATCTTGCCTTGCGCGTCCGGTACGGAGAAGCCTGGAAGACCATCGCTCACGCCACACTGGACGAAGCCCTTCTTCTTCACCGCATCGAGGGTGGCGCCGGCCTGGGCAAAGCTGGTGGCGCCCAGCGCAGCGGCGGCGGTCAGGACTGCCAGGGTGGTTTTCAACATCTTCATCAACAACCTCCAAATCGCTCTTGTTGTATGAGCCGGAATTGCACCGCACCCTTATGAGGCGCATCCGACCCCTTGTTGGCTTGTTTTTGGGTCAATTGGCGCAATGGGCTGTTCTATGACAGCCTTCGATCCACACGAGGGGTGTTACCGCGACCGGTCCACCTCTTCGCATGGCAAGGACGTAGCAAAGGGCGTACCACAGTCGAAGGCTTAAGCGATTAAGCGGTAGTCAAGTAGTAAAAGTTGTAGAGTTGCGACATCTTTTTCTGGCATTAACCTCCAATGCCTTCTTTTTACGCACTACATAAGTACGCAAGCACTCTTTCGGAGCAGTCATGACCAACCCGCTGATCCTCGAACCGCAGAAAACCGCCGACGCCTGTGTGATCTGGTTGCACGGCCTGGGGGCCGACCGTTACGACTTCCTACCTGTGGCGGAATTTCTCCAGGAACGCCTGCTGAGCACTCGCTTCATCATGCCCCAGGCGCCAACGCGCGCGGTGACCATCAACGGTGGCTACGAAATGCCCAGTTGGTACGACATCAAGGCCATGACCCCGGCGCGGGCCATCGACGAAACGCAGCTGGAGGAATCGGCCGATCAGGTCATTGCCCTGATCAAGGCGGAACAGGCCAAGGGCATCAACCTATCGCGCATCGTCCTCGCCGGTTTCTCCCAGGGCGGCGCCGTGGTGCTGCACACCGCCTATATAAAGTGGCAGGAAGCCCTGGGCGGGGTGATCGCACTGTCCACCTACGCACCGACCTTCACCGACGCCCAGCAGCTGAGCGCCTGCCAGCAGCGCACCCCGGCGCTGTGCCTGCACGGCGTGCATGACTCGGTGGTGATCCCGTCGATGGGCCGCACGGCGTTCGAATACCTCGATACCTGGGGTGTGGCTGCCCAATGGCACGAGTACCCCATGGAACACGAAGTGGCGGTGGCCGAGCTGTCCGACATCCACGACTGGCTGAGCCGCCAGCTGAAGTGATCGTGTAGCCCAGGATGCATTGCACTACGCCGCGCCCGATTCTTGCATTACACTGCCCGGCGTACATTCCTTAACCAGTTGACGAGACGACCGTGCTCAAGGCACTCAAGAAAATATTCGCCAAGGGAGACGCCACGCCGCAGGCCGCCGAGCCCGTCGCCGTGACCCCGCCCGCGCCGGCTGCGCAACCCGCCGTCGAAAAGGCGCCAGCGCGCCAGCACGCCAAGCCCAGGGCCGCGGCAAAACCGCAGGCCGAACCCCAGCCCGCCGACCAGCCGCGCGTCGAACAGCCCGCCCGTGACAAGCCGCGCCGCGAACGCAAGCCCAAGCCTCAGGCCAGCCTGTGGAAACCCGAGGACTTCGTGGTCGAGCCGCAGGAAGGCAAGACCCGCTTCCACGACTTCAAGCTCTCCAACGAGCTGATGCACGCCATCCACGACCTCGGTTTCCCTTACTGCACGCCGATCCAGGCCCAGGTCCTGGGCCACACCCTGCGTGGCCAGGACGCCATCGGCCGAGCCCAGACCGGCACCGGCAAGACCGCCGCGTTCCTGGTCTCGATCATCTCGCAGCTGCAGCAGGTGCCGCCGCCCAAGGAGCGCTACATGGGCGAGCCGCGGGCGCTGATCATCGCCCCGACCCGCGAGCTGGTGGTACAGATCGCCAAGGATGCCCAGGCCCTGACCAAGTACAGCGGCCTGAACGTGATGAGCTTCGTCGGCGGCATGGACTTCGACAAGCAGCTCAAGTCGCTGGAGGCCCGCCACTGCGACATCCTGGTGGCCACCCCCGGCCGCCTGCTGGACTTCAACCAGCGCGGCGAGGTGCACCTGGACATGGTCGAGGTGCTGGTGCTGGACGAAGCCGACCGCATGCTCGACATGGGCTTCATCCCCCAGGTCCGCCAGATCATCCGCCAGACCCCGCCCAAGAGCGAGCGCCAGACCCTGCTGTTCTCGGCCACCTTCACCGACGATGTGATGAACCTGGCCAAGCAGTGGACCACCGATCCGGCCATCGTCGAGATCGAGCCGGAGAACGTGGCCAGCGAGACCGTCGAGCAGCACGTCTACGCCGTGGCCGGCAGCGACAAGTACAAGCTGCTGTACAACCTGGTCACGCAGAACAAGTGGGAACGGGTGATGGTGTTCGCCAACCGCAAGGACGAGGTGCGACGCATCGAGGAGAAACTGGTGCGCGACGGCATCAACGCCGCCCAGCTGTCGGGTGACGTGCCGCAGCACAAGCGCATCCGCACCCTGGAGAATTTCCGCGAAGGACGCATCAGCGTGCTGGTGGCCACCGACGTGGCCGGCCGCGGCATCCACATCGACGGCATCAGCCATGTGATCAACTTCACCCTGCCGGAAGATCCGGACGACTACGTGCACCGTATCGGCCGTACCGGCCGTGCGGGCAGCAGCGGTGTGTCGATCAGCTTTGCCGGCGAGGACGATTCGTACCAGCTGCCAGCGATCGAAGAGCTGCTGGGGCGCAAGATCAAGTGCGAGATGCCGCCGGATGAGCTGTTGAAGCCGGTGCCGCGCAAGCATCATTGATCTTCAAGGCCGCTCACCTCCCTGTAGGAGCGGCCTTGTGCCGCGAAAGGGCCGCGCAGCGGCCCCAGCAATATCTGCATCAATGCTGAAACCCTGGGGCCGCTTTGCGGCCCTTTCGCGGCACAAGGCCGCTCCTACAGAAAGCGACCTTTCCCTAGGACTCCCAGCGCCCCGCCGCATCCTGATCGCTCTGCTTACCCTCGACCCAGCGCGGCCCTTCCCGGGTGTTCTCCTTCTTCCAGAACGGCGCCCGGGTCTTCAGGTAATCCATGATGAAATTGCAGGCATCGAACGCCGCCTGGCGGTGCGCGCTGGCCACGCCGACGAAGACGATCGGCTCGCCCGGCTCCAGGGCGCCGATGCGGTGCAGCACCTCGACCTTGAGCAACGGCCAGCGCTGCTCGGCCTCGACCACGATCTTGGCCAGGGCCTTCTCGGTCATCCCCGGGTAGTGCTCGAGGAACATCCCGGCCACATCCAGGCCATCGTTGAAGTCGCGCACGTAGCCGACGAAACCGACTACCGCCCCCACGCCGACATTGGCGGCGTGCATGGCGTTGACCTCAGCGCCCGGGTCGAAGGCCGCCTGCTGGACACGTACGGCCACGGTCAACCTCCGGTCACGGGTGGGAAGAACGCGATCTCGTCACCCTCTTCCACTGGCTCATCGAGCCGGCACAGCTCTTCGTTGCGGGCGCACATCAGGTTCTGCTCGGCCAGCACCGCATAATGCCCGCCCTTGCCCACCAGGGCCTGGCGCACATCCTCCAGTACCTTGAAGTCACCTTCCAGGCGCTCGGCATCGACGCCCAGCAACTCACGGTAGCGGGCGAAATACATGACCTTGACCTTCATCACCCCTCCACCTTGTAGTGGCCGCTCTTGCCGCCGGTCTTCTCCAGCAGGCGCACTTGCTCGATGACCATGCCCTTGTCCACCGCCTTGCACATGTCGTAGATGGTCAGCGCGGCGACGCTGGCGGCGGTCAGGGCTTCCATCTCGACGCCGGTCTGCCCGGCCAACTTGCAGCGGGCGACGATATGCACCACATCCTCGCCTTCGGCGGCCAGCTCGACCTTGACGCCGGTAAGCATCAGCGGATGGCACAGCGGGATCAGGTCGCTGGTCTTCTTCGCCGCCTGGATGCCGGCGATGCGCGCCACGGCGAACACGTCGCCCTTGGGATGTTGGCCATCGACGATCATGCGCAGGGTGTCCGGCAACATGCGCACCCGCGCCTCGGCAATCGCCTCGCGCGCGGTCACGGCCTTTTCAGTGACGTCGACCATGTTGGCGCGCCCCTGGGAATCAAGATGAGTCAGCACTGCTCTGCTCCTGGGTAGGGAATACAGAGTGTAAACCTGCAGGTCAGCTTTGAGCAGAGGGCAGATCAGCGCATCGCGGGGTAAGCCCGCTCCCACGACGAATCGTGGGAGCGGGCTTGGGTTACAGATGCGACTCGGCGTACTCGGCCAGCACCGAGCGCGGCACGCCCTGCAGGGTGATGTGAACGCCGTGGGGGAAGTCCTTGAAGCGTTCGGTCAGGTAGGTCAGCCCGGAGCTGGTGGCCGACAGGTACGGCGTGTCGATCTGCGCCAGGTTGCCCAGGCAGACCACCTTGGACCCGTTCCCCGCGCGGGTGATGATGGTCTTGATCTGGTGCGGCGTGAGGTTCTGGCACTCGTCGATGAGGATCAGGCTCTGCTGGAAGCTGCGACCCCGGATGTAGTTCAGCGACTTGAACTGCAACGGCACCCGCTCGAGGATGTACTCGACACTGCCGTGGGTGCTCTCGTCGTCCATGTGCAGCGCTTCGAGGTTGTCGGTGATGGCGCCCAGCCAGGGCTCCATCTTCTCCGCCTCGGTGCCCGGCAGGAAGCCGATCTCCTGGTCCAGCCCCTGCACGCTGCGGGTGGCGATGATGCGCCGGTAGCGCTTGCTGACCATGGTCTGCTCGATGGCCGCGGCCAACGCCAGGATGGTCTTGCCGGAGCCGGCGGCGCCGGTGAGGTTGACCAGGTGGATATCCGGGTCGAGCAGGGCGAACAGCGCCAGGCTCTGGTGGATGTCCCGCGGCTTGAGGCCCCAGGCTTCCTGGTGCAGCAGCGGTTCCTGGTGCAGGTCGAGCAGCAGCAGCTCGTCGTTGCGGATGCCCTTGATCCAACCGACGAAGCCCTGTTCATCGATGATGAACTCGTTGATATGCACCGCCGGCAGGTTGTCGATCAGTTGCACCCGGTGCCAGGTACGGCCGCGTTCCTGGCGGGTGTCGACCTTGCTCACGCGGTCCCAGAACGACCCTGTGACCGAGTGATAGCCCTTGGACAGCAAGGACACGTCGTCGACCAGCTGGTCGGTGCTGTAGTCCTCGGCGGCAATCCCGCAGGCACGCGCCTTCAGGCGCATGTTGATGTCCTTGGTCACCAGCACCACGTCGAGGTCCTTGCGCTTGGCGCGCAGGTCCAGCAGCTGGTTGATGATGATGTTGTCGGCGAGGTTTTCGGGGAGCAGGCGGTTCGGCTCGTTGCGCGTGCTCATGAGGATGGACAGGAAGCCCTTGGGCCCGCTCTTGCCGCGCTGGATCGGCACGCCCTGCTCGACATCGCTGGGCGAGGCATCACCGAGGGTCTGGTCGATCAGGCGGATGGCCTGGCGACACTCGGCGGCGATGGTGTGTTTACCGGTCTTGAGCTTGTCGAGTTCCTCCAGCACCGTCATCGGTATGGCGACGTGGTGCTCCTCGAAGTTGAGCAGGGCGTTGGGGTCGTGAATCAGGACGTTGGTATCGAGCACATACAGGATTGGCTGGTTGGAGGAAGGGTTGCGTCCTTGGTCATCCATACTCGTTCACCTTATGTGAAAGCCACACGGCGCGAACGGCTGCGCCGCAGAGTGACTGCCGTTCTTCCCGTATCCGCGTCGTTACGGGCGGGAAGCTCACCTGGCAAAAGGGGCGTGGATGACGCCACCTGTGCTGCAGGGTTCGGCTGTCTGATTCCTTGATACCGCAAAAACCATGACCGAAAAAAGTCTTTTTACGCTCTAGTGAAGTTTATTTTTCGGATTGACGAACAGGGCTTGGCGCGAGGCCGGAGCGGGACTACAGTCAGAGATCAGGTAGCGCATCAAGCCCGTTCAGGCGCGCACGAAACGCTGGCGCAGCACATTGCTCAGGGCATCCACCAGCAGCACCAGCAACAGCATGGCGATGATCACCGTGCTGGCCTGGGCCTCCTGGAACAGGCTCAGGGTCGCGTAGAGCATCTGTCCCAGCCCGCCCGCCCCCACGAAGCCCAGCACGCTGGCCATGCGGATGTTGTTTTCCCAGCGATACAGGCTGTACGCCAGCAGTTGTGGCCACAGGTTGGGCAACGTGCCGAAACAGAACGCCGCCACCTGACTGCCGCCTTGCAGGCGGATCGCCGTCGCAGGCTCAGGCGGCGCATTCTCCAGCGCCTCGGCGAACAGCCGCCCCAGCACCCCGGCGGTGTGCAGCGCCAGCGCCAGGGTGCCGGCATTCGGCCCCAGGCCCGCCGCCAGCACGGTCAGCGCCGCCCAGACCAGCTCCGGAATCGCCCGCAGCGCATTGAGCAGCAGGCGCGCCGCGCCCTGCAACGGCCAGCCAAAGCGTCCGGCGGCCGGCAGCGCCAGCATCAGGCCGAGCAGTATTGCCAGCAGTGTCCCCATCCCCGACATCGCCAGCGTTTCCAAGGCGCCGCGCCCAACCGCCCGCAGGTGCGCCACAGAGAGGTCCGGGTGCAGGAAACGCGCCGCGTATTCCCCCATCTGCGCCGGCCCACCGCTGCCGACAACCGCTGCCAGGTCCAGCTCCAGGTAGGCGAACGACGCCAGCACCGCCGCCAGGATCGCGACAATCACCAGCCCATTGATCACCCGCCTCATGCGAGCCTCCCGCGCAGGAAGCGGCTGAGCAGGTCGGCCAGCATCACCAGCAGCAGGAAGGTCAGCAGCATGCTCGCCACCTCGGCGCCGGCGAACATGCGCATCGACAGGTCGATCTGCTGGCCGAGGCCGCCGGCGCCAACGAAGCCCATCACCACCGAGGCGCGCACCGCGCATTCCCAGCGGTACACGGTGTAGGACACCACCTCGCTCGCGGCCTCGGGCAGGGTGCCGTAGAGAAACGCCGACAGCCGGCTGCTGCCGGCCTGGAGCAAGGCATGGGCCGGGCGCTGGTCCACCGATTCGAAGATCTCCGCGTAGACCTTGCCGAGCATGCCGCTGTAGGTAATGGCGATGGCCAGCACCCCGGCGGTCGGGCCCAGGCCCACGGCGCGGACGAACAGCAGTGCCCAGACGATCTCGGGCACGCTGCGCAGGAAGATCAACACGCCGCGCACCGGCAGGCGCGCAGCGCGTGACCACGGTCGCAGACGTCCACCATTGGAAGCCGCCCGCAGCGACAGTGCCCGGCTGGCCAACAGACTGGCCGGTACCGCCAGCAGCAGCGCCAGGGTCATGCCCGCCGTGGCCACGGCCAGGGTCTGCACCGTGGCGCTGAGCAATAAATCGAGAAACTCGCCGTCGTGGGCCGGGGGCCAGAACGCGCTGACGAAGCTGGCCATCTGTTGACGGTTCTCGGCCTGCAACAGCACGCCGGGATCCAGCTCGCTCAAGTGCAAGCCCGGCCACAGCAGCGCCAGGCACAGCAGGGTCAGCAACAAGCGAGGGATGGCAGCGGGATCGCGCTGGTCAGTGCTCAGCATCGCGGGATCTGCACCTGCAGGCTTGCCGTCGCGGTGACAGGCGAGGCCAGTTGCTCGTTGGCGTACAAGGCATCGAGCATCGCTTCGCTGACCGCTGCTGCCGGACAATCGAACGCCACCTGCCCGGCACGAATACCGATGATGCGCGGAAAATGCGCCAGGGCGAGCTCAACCGCGTGCAGGCTGGCGACCAGGGTCACGCCATGGGCCTGGGCATGACGGTTGAGCAACGCCAGGCTGTGGTCGGCCAGCACCGGGTCCATGGCCGAGACCGGCTCGTCGGCCAGCAGCACTTCGGGTCGCTGGTACAAGGCGCGGGCGATGCCGACCCGCTGCAACTGGCCACCGGACAACTGCCCGCATTGGGCGAACAGCTTGTCGGCCATGCCCAGCTCGGCCAGCGCCGCACGGGCACCGGGTACATCGCCGGAGTGGATCAGGTTGAGCAGCCCGCGCAACGTGCCCCACTGCCCCAGGCGCCCTGCCAGCACCGCGGTGACCACCCGCTGGCGCGGCGGCAGGGGCGGCGCCTGGTGCACCAGGCCAACCCGTGCGCGCAGGCGCTGGCGGGCCCGGGCAGACAATGCCCAAGGCTGCTCGCCCAACAACTCCAGCCGCCCGCCACTGGGCGGCACGGCGGTGGCCATCAGGTGCAGCAGGCTGGACTTGCCGGCCCCGGACGGGCCGATGATCGCCACCCGCTCGCCCTGGCCGAACTGCAGGTCCACCGCGCTCAAGGCCTGGACCTGGCCATGGCGCACACTGGCGCCCTGAACACGGATACTCACTTGAGCAGGCCGGCCTCACGCGCAGCTTGCTCGGTGCCCTTGTAGTTCTCGGGCTTGGTCTCGATGAAGCGGCTGGCGGCCTGCAGGTCGAGGATCGCCTTGTCCGCAGGTTTGGCCGGATCCAGGGCAAGGAAGGCCTGCTTGATCTTTTCTTTAAGCGCCGGGTCCATGTTGCCGCGCACGGTCCAGTTGTAGTCGAAGTACTCCGGCGTGGTGGCGAACACCTTCACCTTGCTGGTGTCGACCTTGCCGGCCGCGACCAGCTTGTCCCAGACGCTGGCGTTGAGCACACCGGCATCGGCCTTACCGGCCTGGACCCAGGCGGCGGTGGCATCGTGGGCGCCGGAATAGGCGACGCGGCTGAAGTACTCCTCGGGCTTGATGTTGTCGTTCTTGAGCATGAAGTAACGCGGCATCAGGCTGCCCGAGGTGGACGAAATCGAACCGAAGGCGAAGGTCTTGCCCTTCAGATCCTTGAGGCTCTTCACGTCCGGGTTGGCGGTGATGAACTTGCTGGTGAACTTGGCATCCTGCTCACGCTGCACCAGCGGCGTGGCCTTGGGGTCCTTCAGGTGCACCTGGACGAAGGTGAAGCCCCCCAGCCAGGCCAGGTCCAGACGATCGCTGGCCAGCGACTCGACCACCGCCGGGTAGTCAGCCACCGGCACGAACTGCACTTTCATGCCCAGTTGCTGCTCGAGGTATTCGCCCAGCGGCTTGAACTTGCGCAGCAGTTCGGTCGGCGCCTCGTCGGGGATGGCGCTGACGCGCAGCACATCGGCGGCCTGGGCGACCACCGCGCAGCAGGACAGCGCGAGGCCGGCAAACAGGGCCAAGGGGCGTTTGAGCATGGGGGATTCTCCGTTCGATAGCGGGGCATGAGTCGGTATCGCATCGCGGGGCAAGCCCGCTCCCACGTGTAAAGCGCGGGTCTGCGTGGGAGCGGGCTTGCCCCGCGATGCTGGCAAACGAGGGAAGTATAAGAGCCGCAGGCACAAAGGCCAGCTTTGCTACAATCGCGCATCACGAAAAGTCGAGGTGCACATGAGCGAGCCGATTCGTCTGACACAGTACAGCCACGGCGCTGGCTGTGGCTGCAAGATTTCTCCCAAGGTCCTGGATGTGATCCTCGCCGAGAGCGGCACCCAGGCCCTCGACCCAAAACTCTGGGTCGGCAACGCCTCGCGCGACGACGCCGCCGTCTACGCCCTGGATGACGAGCGTGGCGTGGTCTCGACCACCGACTTCTTCATGCCCATCGTCGACGACCCGTACGACTTCGGCCGCATTGCCGCCACCAACGCCATCAGCGACATCTACGCCATGGGCGGTGACCCGCTGATGGCCATCGCCATCCTCGGCTGGCCGGTCAACGTGCTGCCGCCGGAAGTCGCCCGCGAGGTGATCCGCGGCGGCCGCGCCGTGTGCGCCGAAGCGGGCATCCCGCTGGCCGGCGGCCACTCCATCGACGCCCCCGAGCCGATCTTCGGCCTGGCCGTGACCGGCGTGGTGAGCAAGCGCCACCTCAAGCGCAACGACACCGCCAGCGTCGGCTGCCGCCTGTACCTGACCAAGCCGCTGGGCATCGGCATTCTCACCACCGCCGAGAAGAAGGCCAAGCTGCGCGAGCAGGACCAGGGCCTGGCCCGCGACTGGATGTGCACCCTCAACACCCCGGGCAGCCGCTTCGGCAAGCTCGACGGCGTGCAGGCGATGACTGACGTCACCGGTTTCGGCCTGCTCGGCCACCTGGTCGAAGTCGCCGAAGGCAGCGGCCTCACCGCCCGCCTGCAGTTCGCTGCCGTGCCGCGCCTGCCAAGCGTCGAGCATTACCTGGCCGAAGGCTGCATCCCCGGCGGCACCCTGCGCAACTTCGACAGCTACGGGCACAAGATCGGCGCGTTGAGCGACGAGCAGAAGCACCTGCTGTGCGACCCGCAGACCAGCGGCGGCCTGCTGGTGGCGGTCACCCCGCAGGGCGAGACGGAATTCCTCGCCGTGGCGCGGGAACTCGGGCTCGAGCTGGCGCCGATCGGCGAGCTGGTCGAGCGACAGAGCCACGCAGTCGAGGTGATCTGATGCGCCCCGACTGCACCGAGCTGAAACAGCTGTTCCTCGACGACGTGCCGATGATGGACATGCGCGCACCAATCGAATTCACCAAGGGCGCCTTCCCCGGCGCCGTCAACCTGCCGCTGATGAACGACCAGGAGCGGCAGAAGGTCGGCACCTGCTACAAGCAGCAGGGCCAGGCCGCCGCCATCGCCCTGGGCCACCAGTTGGTCAACGGCGCGCTCAAGCAGCAGCGCCTGGAAGACTGGGCCGCGTTCACCCAGGCCCATCCCGACGGCTACCTCTACTGCTTCCGTGGCGGCCTGCGCTCGCAGATCGTCCAGGGCTGGCTCAAGGACGCCGGCATCCAGTACCCGAAGGTGGTGGGCGGCTACAAGGCCATGCGCACCCTGCTGATGGATACCACGCTGCAGGCGGTGCAGCAGTGCGAGTTCGTTCTGCTGGGCGGGCTGACCGGCACCGGCAAGACCGATGTGCTGCACCAGCTGGACAACGTGCTCGATCTGGAAGGCCACGCCAACCACCGCGGCTCCAGCTTCGGCAAGCGCGCCACGGCGCAGCCGGCGCAGATCGATTTCGAGAATGCGCTGGCCATCGACATCCTCAAGAAACGCGAGCGTGGCACCGGCCAGTTCGTGCTCGAGGACGAAGGCCGCGTGGTCGGCAGCTGCGCGGTGCCGCTGGAGCTGTACCAGGGCATGCAGCGCTATCCGCTGGTGTGGCTTGAAGACAGCTTCGAGCATCGCGTGGAACGCATCCTGCGCGACTACGTGATCAACCTGTGCGCCGAATACATCGCCGTGCACGGTGCAGAGGCCGGCGGCCCACTGTTCGCCGAGCGCATGCGCCAGAGCATGGCCAACATCCACAAGCGCCTGGGCGGCGAACGCTTCCAGCGGCTGTCGACGTTGCTCGACCAGGCGCTGGAGGAGCAGTTGCGCAGTGGTGACGTGAGCCTGCACCGAGGGTGGATCGAAGGGCTGCTCAAGGAGTACTACGACCCGATGTACGCCTACCAGCGTGAGGCCAAGGCACAGCGGATCGAGTTCGCCGGAGACGGCGTGGAGGTGCGCGAGTACCTGAAGGCCCGGGCACGACGCGCGCACCGCAGCGCCTGAAGCTCGGGCAAGACCGCTCCAATGGAACTGCAAATGACTGATTGATTTAGCAGGGACCTGTGGGAGCGGCTTTAGCCGCGAACACCGGCGAAGCCGGTGCCAGGCACCGCGTTGGATTCTTCGCGGGTAAACCCGCTCCCACAGTCGCGCAGGGAGCTGACTTCGCGGGTAGTCCGCGCACCCTGTGGGAGCGGGCTTGCCCGCGAACACCGGCAAAGCCGGTGCCATACCCCGCTTGACTAGCCCACCAAAGGACCACTGCACTTCGCGTCAATGCTTGTACAACTTGAACTCACGATCTATCCAGATCACATGGAAGATCCGCCCGCTGCGATACCCCACCATCGCCACCAGATCGAAAGCCCTGAACGCCAGCAACCGAACATCCTCGGTGAGAAATGAAGGCAACACAGCCCTGATACTGCCGCGTGAAATCGTCTCCGTGCCATAACCGTGTCGATCGAGCTGGCGGATCTCTCGCCACGTGCGTTGGCTGATCTGGCGCAGTCGCTCGAGCATCCGCGCCCGCTCCGCCTGCTGGCAATCCTGGATGCACCAACCTGATTGCAGGTACTCCAGTGAGAACACTGGTGGGCGCAGGTCCGAATCGTCAGCCTCGCCTGCCGCTTGGCGTGTCCTGACCTGATTTCCCTGGGCGTCTCGCTCCTTGAGTCGCTTGCGTACCATTGCTCAGTTCACCAGGTGGTTCCTGAAGTAGCGCTGCATTTCGTCCCGGGGAATTTCCCGGCTGAAAGCGCCCTCCTGATAATTGTCCCGCCAGGGGTCTTCTTCATGGGTCAGTTGGCGGAGCTTCCACGCCGAATACTGCCCATAAACCTCGAAGACCTCCTTGATCAGACGGGCCTGCTCCCGGGAAAAGCAGGTCGGCTCGAACACGGCAGGCACCGGAATCGGGTTCGAGCCGTGCTGGCTGAACCGGCGGTAGAGGTCGGGCACCACCGGGCCATGCATCCAGGCCTCGATTCGCTCTTCGAACAACGGCCCGCCCAGCAAGACCAAGCTGAAGCCCTGCGCGTAATAAACCAGCTTCTGCAGCTTCAGGTTCGAGATTTCACCCGCCTCGCCTTCCAGCGTGAGGAAGTAGTTGGCGACATCGGTGCTGTCAGGCATGTGCTCCTCCCTTGGTGAACAAGCTGTCCATGAGCTGTACAAAAATACAGCCATCAAGGTCGCGGCGATACCCTTCAGCCGACCAGATCAACCACCAATCTGTAAGCTGATGCTGCGCTACTGCCCCGGACTGAGCACACGCTCCAGCTCCGCCGCCCGGTCCTTGCTCATGTCCATCTCGCACATCGCGCCTTCGATGCGGTAGATGCTGCCGTTGCTCAACTTGCCGTGGAACGCGCAGTTGCCGTCGCGGTACTTCATCCAGGTACGCTGGACTTCGCGCAGGTCCTTCTGCTGCTGGCTGTCGAGCTTGGCCATCAACTGCTTGTAGACCCGGTTCAGCCGGTCATCCTGTAGCTGGGTCTCGGCCTGGATACAGGCGCCCATGGCCAAGGTGCTGGAGGCCTTGTCCATGCACTGGGTGTAGGTGGGCGAATAGTCTTCGGCCTGGGCAGCGGTCGCGATCAGCAGGGCGGCAACGCCGGGCAGGTAACGCTTGAACATGGGCATTCCTTCTCGCTTAGGGTCTTGGCACAGCCTAGTGTCCTGTCTCGGAAATACGTTCTCTTTTGGCGAGTGGCTTGGGTGTTCGGGCAAGGCGCCGCGACGAGTCATAGCAGGGCTATGGCGAGGAGTGGCAACGCAGGCCGGGCGCCCAAGACGCCGCCAAAAGTGAACAGCTTATTTCCGAGACAGGACACTAGCACCCTGCCACGCTTTCGTTCACGCACAGCGCCTGGATCCGCGCCCGCAGCCAGCGGTGCCCGGCATCGCCGTCACGCCGCGAATGCCAGGCCTGGGCGAAGGCGAACGGCGAGATCGCCAGGGGCGGCGCGAACTGGCGCAGCGCCGGGTCCAGCCGGGCACCGGCGAGGCTGCGCCGGGCCACGGTGAGCACCAGATCGGTCCCGGCAATGAGGCTTTGGGCCACACCCCAATGCGGCAGGGTCAAGGCGATGCGCCGACGTGCGCCCAAGCTGGCCAGGGCCTGGTCGATCTCGTTGTCGATGCCGGGGCGTACCGCCACCAGCACATGGGGCCGCGCCAGCCACGGGTCGAGCGCCAGGCCGCCACGGGGCGGCAGGCTGGCGCGGTCGGCCAGGCAGACGAAGGACTCCTCGAACAGCACCTGCTGGGCCATTTCCGTCGGCAGCTCCGGGAACACGCCCAGCGCCAGGTCCGCCTCGCCGTCGATCAACTGGCCGAGCATCGCCTCACGGCTGCCCTGGGACACCACCAGGTCAATGCCCGGCGCTTCGCGCCGCAGCAGGCGCATCAGCGCTGGCAGCACCACGCGGGCGCCGTAGTCGGACATGGCCAGGCGAAAGGTACGCCGTACCCGCGCCGGCTCGAAGCCCGGCGTGCCGAGCAATCCGTCGAGTTGCTGCAACGCCTCCTGCAACGGCGCTTGCAAGGCCTCGGCACGGGCTGTCAGTTGCAGGCGGCCACCGCGTCGCACCAGCAGCGGGTCGGCGAAGAGCTCGCGCAACTGCGCCAGGGCATGGCTGACCGCCGGCTGGCTGCGATGCAGGCGCAGTGCCGCCCGGGAGACATGTTGCTCGCTGAGCAAGGCGTGCAAGGTCAGCAGCAGGTTCAGGTCGATGCGGCGCAAATCATCCATGGTACGAATACAGCCTGTGCGAAGTTCGAATTTCCATCATTGAAATGCATGATTGAGACTAAGGCCAGTGTTCTTATCTGGAGTAGACACCATGCCCGCCAGCCTCTTCGCCGCCCTCCCCTTGCTCATCGCCCTCCTTGCAGGCGCCGCCGTGCCGTTCCAGGCGGGCAGCAACGCCGCGCTCGGGCGCCTGCTCGGCCATCCGCTGTGGGCCGCCGGGGTGTCGTTGCTGGTCAGCCTGCTGATGCTGGTGCCGGCCCTGCTGCTGATGCGCGCGCCGCTGCCGCAGGTGCAGCAACTGGCCCATGCGCCCTGGTGGGCCTGGTTCGGCGGGGTCGCCGGGGTGCTGTACATCACCGCCGCGCTGGTGCTGACGCCGCGCCTGGGGGCAGCCGGGTTCATCGTCTGCGTGGTGGCCGGGCAGGTGCTGTCGTCGCTGCTGATCGACCAGTTTGGCTTGATGGGGTTGCCGGAGCGGCCGGTGAACCTGTTGCGGTTGGCGGGGGTGGGGATGATCGTGATCGGGATGATCGTGGTGCAGTGGGGGACGGTGCGTTGAGGGCCATCAAGTGCCCGCCGCTCGCCCTGCGGCGAACACTTGGTGGCCCTCACTCAGTCAACAATCCTCGCACCCAAAGACCTTGAAAGAGCTGGCATTAAGGGCCTTGTCGCAGGGCAATCCATCATAAGCTGCGCGGCTGCTCCGGCGGCACGATCACCTTGTGCGGCTCGAAGCGCAGCGAGGGCATCTGCGTACCGGCATACAGCGCCACGCTCAGGGCAGCGATCAGCGCCACATCGAGCCAACCCCAGCCCGGCACATCCGCCGC
This sequence comes from Pseudomonas sp. DVZ6, assembly GCF_024259445.1. Lineage (NCBI taxonomy): Bacteria > Pseudomonadati > Pseudomonadota > Gammaproteobacteria > Pseudomonadales > Pseudomonadaceae > Pseudomonas > Pseudomonas sp. DVZ6. The sequence goes on along the minus strand of NZ_JANCLM010000061.1, from coordinate 1,783 downwards.
CGAGCGCGCCTTCCAGCACCACCACAGCTGCCCCAGGCAGAACACCAGGATCGCCAGCAGCCACAGGTAGAAGCCCGCGCCGAATCCGGTCACATCCTGGAAGGCGTAGCTCTGGTTGTCCGGCAAGCGGGTGATGGCGAAACTGCTGGCCGCCAGGTACAGCGCCACCAGCCCGCACACCAGCGCCAGACGGCGGAACCGGCGGTGGGCGAGAACCGCCAGTGCCAGCAGCGGATTGGCGAACCACTGGTACAGGCCGAAGGCGATGCCCCAGGGGCCGTAGAGCAGCATCTGCAGCGCCGGCACATGCCGCCCGGCGCCGGTCAGGGCACCGTCGAAGGCCAGGCTCAGCAGGTACAGGGCCAGGCTGGTGGTCAGGTAGAAAGCGGGCAAATCAGGTACCTGGAGAAAACGGGACAAGCTGCGACCTTAACCCAGCCCTGGCGTCTTTCCAAACCCGACGGGCGCGCAGCATCAGCGTGTCGCAGCCTGCTCCGGCAACTCGTCGGCGCCGCTCGGCTGGACGCGCAGGCTCGGCATCTGCGTCCCGGCGTAGATCGTCGCCACCAGCACCGTGATCAACACACCATCGAACCAGCGCCAGCCCGGCACATCCGCCGCCGAACGCACCTTGCGGCACCACCAGGCCTGCCCGACGCAGAACAGCAGGATCGCCAGTGTCCATAGATAGTAACCGGCGCCAAAACCCGTCAGGGGCAGGAAGTTATAGCTGCGGTTGTCCGGCACCCGTTCGATGCCAAGGCAACTGAGCGCCAGGCCCAGCGCGATCACCCCGGCTGCAAGCGCCAGCCGGCGAAAGCGCCGATGGGCGAGCAGCGCCAGGCCCAGCAGCGGATTGGCAAACCACTGGTACTGCCCGAAGGCAATGCCCCAAGGGCCCATGAGCAGTATCTGCAAAGCAGGCATATGCCCATCGACGCCCATCAGGATGCCGTCGAAACACAGGCATAGCAGGAACAGCAGCAAGGTGAACGTCACATATAAAACAGGCAAAACACGGGCTCCATCCATCAATAAAAGACTCGTCCATGACACCCTCGGGTATCAGGCCACAGGCGGTTCCAGCAGCAGCCCGTACAGCCCCGAGTCAGACAGCTCACCCGCTACGCACCAGCGGGCCCGCAGCGTCCCCTCCAGGACGAAGCCCTGGCGCTCGAGGGTGCGCGCCGAGCCCTGGTTGCGCGGGTCGATTTCCGCCTCCAGGCGACGCAGGTGCAGGGTGTGGGCGAGGTAGTCGATGAAGCAGGTCAGCGCCTCGTCCATGTAGCCCCGCCCTTGGGCCGACTTGGCCAGGCAGTAGCCGACCTCGCCACGGCGCGAGCCCTCCTCGAGGTTGAACAGCTGGACCATGCCGATCAGCTCGCCGTTGTCGCGGCGGTACATGCCCAGTTTGAGCAACTGGCCGGCGGCATAGGCTTCGCGGTCGGCGGCCAGGGCGCTTTCGGCCTCGGCCAGGGTCTGCCAGGGGGCGTGGTACCAGTAACGCATCACTTCCGGGTCGGCCATGATGGTCAGCCACTGCTGCGCGTCGCCATGGCGCATGGGGCGCAGCTGCAGGCGTGGGCTTTCAAGGCACAGGTCGCTGGGGAAACTGCGGGGGTCGGGCACGCCGGGACTCCTGTCCGGTGGTGGGGAGATGACAGTCTAACGACAGTGGCCCGGTCTGGCATCCCTGGGGCCGCTCTCATGGAACAAAACACAATTCCTTGATTTGACTGGGGCAGCGTGGGAGCGGGCTTGCCCCGCGGGGGGGGGCGCCCGC
>NZ_JANCLM010000060.1:0-20912 GCF_024259445.1 Pseudomonas sp. DVZ6 | reverse complement strand
ATTCCAAAGCCCCTGATCGCGATGCGGTCGGGGGCTTTGTCTTTTCAGGGTATCAATGCACGAGCTCCCTGGGCCGTCGTGAAGGGAACGGCATTCCCAGGCACAGCACGGCCCCCTGTAGGAGCGGCTTCAGCCGCGATCACCCGCGAAGCGGGTGCCAGACACCGAGTTGCTTGCATCGCGGCTAAAGCCGCTCCTACAGAGATCTCTTTTCGCCGTGCAACAGCACAGCCCGAAGGGCTATCCCTTACTCCCTTATCTCCAAGACAAAAAAGGCCGCTCCCGGTTGGGAGCGGCCTTTTTGCTACCGGGGCATACGCCCCTGCCAGTGCTATCAGCTCAGCAGATTACGCACATTGCCCATCGCCTCATCGGCAAAGCCCTGCAGGAACGCCTGGAAGCCCGGCAGGGTATCTGGACCACCTTCCCAGGGCTCGGCCTGGATGGTCCAGGTCGCACGGCTGCGGCTGGCGTCGATCGTCTGCACCTCCATGGCAGCCCACAGGTTGCCGATATTCAGGCTGGTGTAGATCAGGCTCCAGGTCATGTGCATGGCCTGCTCGTCACGGCTGTTCAACTGCTCGATCACCACGTTGCCATCCTTGAACAGTTTCTTGCGCACCGAGCGCACGCCACTGCCGGTCATTTCGATATGCGCCAGCGCGGGGATGAACACCGGGAAGCCGGCGAAGTTGCCGACGATATTCCACACGCTGGCGGCCGGGGCGGCGATCTCGACGCTGGAAACCACCAGGCAGCCTTGCGGGTTGCGGATCAGGGTGTCGGGTTTGAGTGCTTGCATGGGATGTTGCTCCTGTTGTGGATAAAGGGGGTCAGATAAAGCCGATGTCGGCCAGGTAGCGGCAGCCGCGGCTAAGCAGCGCCGGGTCCTTGCTCGGGTAACGGGCGCCCATGCGCTGCACGCCGGCACGGGCGTTGTCGTGGGCGATGCCGGAGATATCGCCGATGTCTTCTTCGAAGCCGTCCAGGTAGAAGCCCAGGACGTCGTACAGCGCGTTTTGGCGGTCGACCCGGGCCAACTGGCGCTGCCACTGCTCGACGCTGACCAACTCGAAGGCATGGCCCTGCGCATGGAACGACGCCAGGTAGTCACGCCAGCGCAGTGGCTCGGGGTTGTGCAGGTTGAACACGCATTGGCCAGCCTGGTGGCGGCTGCTGTGGAAGGCGATGAAACGGGACAGGAAGTCCACCGGCATGAGGTCGAAGTCGATCTCCAGCCCCGGTACCTGCCCCAGTTGCAGCGAACCCTTGAGCATCAGCATCAGCCGGTTGCGCTGGGGCTGGCAGGCGCCCGTGCGGCTGTCGAAGGTGATGTTGCCGGGACGGAACAGGTTGACCCACACGCCCTGCTCGCGGGCACGGCTGAGGATGCGCTCGCCGACCCATTTGCTCAGGTTGTAGCCATTGCGGATGTAGATCGGCGGGGTACTGGCCGGGTCGCTCTCCAGCACGCGACCGTCACCGTCCACCGCGCTGCACGCGGACAGGGTCGAGACGAAGTTGAAGATCTTCTTGCGTCGACCTTCGCACAGCCGCAGGCACCCGAACAACGGCTCGATGTTGTCGGCGGCCAGCACCTCGTAGTCGAGCACATGGTTGACCTGCGCGGCGTTGTGCAGCAGGGCGCCATAGTGGTTGTCCAGGTCGTCGTAGTCGGCCTGGGACAAGCCCAGCAGCGGCTTGCGCAGGTCTGCCTCGAGTACCCGCACGCGGCCCAGGTCCAGGTCGATATGGTTGTCCTGCAGGGCCTGGGCGAAGCGTTCCTCGGCGGACTGCCCACCGGCGCGACGTACCAGGCAGGCGACTTCGGTGGCGCCCCATTCCAGCAAGGCTTCGACCAGGTGTACGCCAAGGAAGCTGTTGGCCCCGGTGACGATGACCTTGTGCACATCGCCCAGACGCTCCATTGGCAGTACCTGCAGGCCGAGATCGCGGTTGGCGTCCTGCTCCAGGCGCGCCAGGGAGGTCGGCAGCGCATCATCGTTGCCGTCGAGCAGCGCGCCCAGGCGCCGCAGGGTCGGCTGCTCGATGAAACGGTTGATGGCCACACCCTGGCCGAAGTGTTCCCGGATCTCCAGCAACAGGCGCGACAAGAGGATCGAGTGCCCGCCCAGGTTGAAGAAGCTGTCGTCCAGTGAGATGTCGGCTGGCGGCAGTTCCAGCAACTCGCTCCACAGATGCAACAGGCGCTTTTCGGTGTTGGTCTCTGGTGCGATGTGCGCGTTCGCCGACAGGGCCAGTGGCTGTGCCGACAGCGCCCGGCGGTCCACCTTGCCGTTGGCGGTATAGGGCATGTGCTCCAGCACCTGGTAGAACAACGGGCGCATGTAGTCGGGCAGGTGCCGCTCGGCATGTTCGCGCAGCAAGGCTTGCGCATCGGTCCGCTGTGGGTGGGCGAGGAAAGCCAGGATCCGGCGCTGCGCGTCGATCACCACCGCCACCTGGGCGAACAGGTGGCTGTCGCGCAAGCAGTGCTCGATCTCCTCGGGCTCGACCCGAAAACCTCGGATCTTCACTTGGTTGTCACGCCGTCCGCACAGCTCGATGCCCTGGGCGGTCCACTTGCCGATGTCTCCGGTGCGATAGGCACGCAGCGTGCGGCCGGCGGGCAGGTCCAACTCGACGAAGCGTTCGGCGGTCAGTGCCGGCTTGTTCAGATAGCCCAGGCCGACACCGGGCCCGGCGATGTACAGCTCGCCCGGGGTCTGCTCCGTTACCGGTTGCAGCGCCGGGTCGAGTATCAGCACCTGGGTGTTGGCGATCGGCAGGCCCAGGTTGCGGTTGCTGTCACCGCTGGCGAACACCCGGGTGGTGGCCAGCACTGTGGTTTCCGTCGGCCCGTAGATGTTGTGCATCCGGCACTGACCGGCCAGGCGGGCGATGACCTCCGGCTCGCAGACGTCGCCGCCAGTGACCAGGTGGCGCAGGCCGAGGTGGACATTGCGCGGCAGGATGCTCAGCAGGGCCGGTGGCAGGAACGCGTGGCTGACTTCCTGGCTGTGGATAAGTTGTACCAGCTGCTGCGGATCGCGGCGCTGATCCTCACTGGGCAGCACCAGTTCCGCACCGCAGGCGAAGGTCGGCAGGATATCCAGCAGTGAGGCATCGAAGCCGATGGTGGAGAACTGCAGCACTCGGCTGTGCTCGTCCAGGGCCACATGCTCACGGTACCAGGCCATGAAGTGCGTAAGGTTGCGCTGGCTGAGCAGCACGCCCTTGGGCTGGCCGGTAGTGCCGGAGGTGTAGATCGCCACGCAGGCCTGCTCGGCGCCGGCCTGGCGCAGCGCCAGGCCGGGCAACGGCATGGCCGGTGTCGCCGCGATGCCGCGGATATCCACATGAGAGATATCCACAGGCGCCTGCCCGTCATGCAGCACGACGCAGGCACCGGCATCCTCGAGGATCGACTGGCGTCGTTCGGCCGGCGTTGCCGGGTCCAGCGGCAGGTAGATGGCGGCGCAGCCCAGCACCGCCAGCAGGCTGGCATAGAGGTCGGGCGACTTGCCCATGCACACGGCGACCACCGGCGGCTGTTCACCGGGCTCGGGCAGCAACGGCGCCAGGGCCTGCTGGATGGCGACGGTGCGGGCATGCAGCTGGCGATAGCTGGAGCGCTGGCCGGCATGGTTCAGCGCAGGGCATTCGGCATGCAGGCGCAAGCTGTGCTCCAGCGTATCGATCAGGCCGGTTTCGGCCTTCTCCAGCAAGTCAGCGCGCAGTGTGCGGTTGAATGGGTGGCGGTAGGCCAGAGCCTCCAGCCAGTCCAGGCCGTGCTCGCGCTCCTGGTCGCCGGGGCTTGCCGCGGGTGCTTCCTGCAGATGCGCCGGATTGCGCGCAAAGCGGGTGACCTGCAGGGCCAGTTGATCACACAGGGCCTGCAGGGCGTCTTCGCGCAACTGCTGGCCGTTGCCGGCACTCGGCGCGGGGATCGCAGTTCGCTGGATCAGCCGCTGGGCGCTGGCACTGCCGCACCAGCACAGGGCTTCCAGTTGCGGCAGGGGCTCGGCGAAGCTGGCGCCCAGGCGCAGCCTGAGCAGTGGCGTGTTGCCCAGGGCATGCCAGTCGCAGCTGCCCAGGGCCAGGCTGCCATCTTCCACCACCAGGTCCGGCCGGGTCGACAGCTGCTGGCGCAAGGCTTGCGCGCTGTCGGCGGTGGCCGAGCCATGGCCGTGCTCGTCGAGCAGCCGGGTGAATGCCTCCAGGGTGGGGCTGGTGCCCACCAGGAGTATGTCGAGGCGTCTCATGTCCAGGTCCTCAGGGCAGGTAATCGCGCAGGGCGTCTTGTACGCAAGGCGACTCGAGCATCGAGCTGCTGCGGAAGAAACGCAGGATGTTGCCCAGCAGCGGATGCTGGTGATTGATCGGGTAGGCCAGGCCTTGCGCTTCTTCGCGCAGGGCCTGGCGCACCGTTTCATTCACTGGCAAGGCGGCGATCAGGGCACAGTCGAACGCCTGCTGGATGTCGCTGGTCAGGTACTGACGCAGGAACAACGGCAGCACCTTGGCGATTGCCTGGCGATCCGCCTCCGGCGCGGTGTGCCAGTAGATGCGCGTCAGCCGCGCCCAGAAGCTTGAATGACGGCCTTCGTCCAGCAGGTGATCGGCCATCAGTCCCTTCACCGAGGGCTTGACCGAGTCGTCCTTGGCAAAGGCCGCGACATCGTCGGTCAGGGTGTTCTCGGCGATGCCCACGCAGATCAGCTCCAGCGCATCGCGCAGTGCCTCGGGCACTTGTTCCAGCACGGCCGGAATGGCGCGGCTGAGTTCGATCTCCTGGGGCAGGGCGATCGGATCGATGCCGGTCAAGGCGATGGTCTGCTGCAGGAAGTCCATCGCCACCAGGGCGTGATAGTCCTCGTCCACCACCACGGTCATCGCGTCGTAGCGGCAGGCGAACGGGAAGCGCACGGCAAAGCGGTCCTTGGCGATGCGCCGGGCGGTGCGGTCGACGATTTCGGTCTCGAAGATCACCACATCGTTGATGAACTTGTAGAGACTTTGCACCAGCACGAAATCACGCAGCTGCGGACATTCGCGCTGGAATGTCGCGCCGAGCACCAGGGGTTGGCGGCTCAGGGGGTAGATCAGTCGCTGGTCATCCTCCACCAGGCGCCGGGGCCGGGTGCGGATGGTCGCCCGAGCCTCCCAGGCCTCGGCAAAGGAGCGGTACTCGAGGGCATTCATGGGGTGACCTCGGCGACAGGTGTCTGCAGCGAGGCACGCAGGCGGTCCCACAGCGCCATGCGGCTGTCCACGGCGGCGATGGCGGCCACGTAGACGTCTTCCTGGCGCAGCGGGTCGTGGTCGACCAGGCGGGCCAGCAATTGTTCGGCGGCAGGCCCGTGGTCTTCGGAGTCCACCTCGATATGGCGCTGCAGGTAGTAACGGAAGGTCGGAGCCTGCTCGGTGCCGATGCCCCACTCGTCGAGGATCTGCTGGAACATCGCCGGGATCACGCTTTCCCGGCCATGCAGGAAGGCGGCCGCAACCCGGTGGGCCGGCGCGTCGATAGCCACCTCGAGGGTGTCGCGGACGAATCGCTGGGCGGCTTCACTGGCACCGCAGCGCTGCAGGGCGTCAATGGCCGTGATGCCTTGCTGTTGCAGGCTGATGAAGCGATCGATGGCCTGGGTGCTGGCGCCGACCTCGCGCATGGCATCCAGGTACAGTTCGAAGTGGCTGTAGTGACCGTGGTCGAGGCGGTCATCCGATTCTTCGCCCAGCACGATCTCGTTGATCAGGCGTGCTGCGGCCGGGTCCGCAGGTGGCAGCCATGGCAGGCTGACGCAGGTCAGCTCCTGCTGCAGGCGCTTGGTCAGCGACATGAAGTCCCAGACTGCAAAAACATGGGTTTCCATAAATCGACGCAGTGTCTGCAGCGAGTCGATCTCGGAAAAGAGCGGGTGCAGGGAAAGTTCATGTTTCTTGTCGGAAAGTGTGCGCTTCAATGTGCTCATGATGAGGTCCGTTATGGATGGAATTCAGGGATCAAGTTGCTCTGCGCATTGTTCGTTATATAAATTCCAGGCGAAGAGATACCTCGAATGAAATTTCGACATCGAACAACGGATAGAGGCCGGCAGGGCTTGTCTGGCAAGGCGTCCACGGTGATGCCTGGCCGCCCTTGGCTGGCGCTATAAAAGTTAGAACAACTTCAAAGTTCGCCGCAATTGTTTTTTTGATTATTTTATGCTCGGACTTTTCTTGAAATATAAGTGCCCGAATAAAACTTTGGGTAAGTTTTATTTTGGCAATATGTGCTCCTTCCGATAAATAACGATCAGAAAAATAGACACAGAGTGAATGCCTCACTCGGAGCACTGGTGAACGGAGATGGGAGAGTGACTATTGGAGGGCGGCTGATCGCGTGCGGTCCTTGCCCCGGTGCCAGGTTCCTTCTACTGGTGAATGAGGAGGCAGGCGGCCAGGTCCACGTCTGATGATCAGCGGCCGCTGCGGGGAGTAGAGTGTGCCCAAAATGCTGGCACTGCCATGGCCAGCAGCAGACCGGGCAGAGTAAATGCCCTCTTGGTCAGCGTATGGAAGGCAGGGGGAAGGTCAGTAACTGAGCAGCCCGAGGTGGCTGTTGAAGATGCGCACCAGGCGCTGGTTGAGCAGCGAAGCATCGACCGATGGCAGCGGCAACTCGATCAGCTCCAGCTCTCGGCGCACCAGACTGTGCCAGCCGAGCATCGCGGCCAGGGAGCCGGGCGGGTACAGCACGGTCATCGGCACCTGCAATGGAAGGTTGCTGGTACTGAACTGCGGGCTGTCACAGCTTGAAACAAACAAGTGACGGGTCTGCCCCGGACTCGTCTCCTGCACCTGTTGGATCAGGGCCAGGGCGATGTGCGCGCCCAGTCCCTGGGCGAACATCGCGTGGGGTTGTGCAAGGTAGGGTTGGAGCTGTTCGCGCAGGGCCTGGGTCAGGCGCCCGGCCACGGGCAGCGCGGTGGACTGTTCCAGGTCGGCAATGCTTGGGACATCGACCGCGACCAGTTCGATGGGGTCGCTGAGGGTCCTTGCCCAGGTACGGTACTGGGCAAGTTGCTGCCGGGTGCTGGCCAGGCAGATCAGGCGGATCCTGGACGGCTGGTCGGGCGTGGTTTCCTGTCGCGTCTGCACGTGCACTGCCGTTCCTTGTGGCGGATCGTGTCTGCGCAGCGACGCGGTCGCTGAGGTCGGCTGCGCGGTTGAGCAGGATCAGTTGCCCGATTGCCTGTCGAGGTAGCTCCTGATGGTGCGCGCGGCATGGTTCAGGTGCTCTTCCAGAAGCTCGATGGCTCTGTCCACCAGTTTGTCGCTGGCTGCGTCGACCAGGGCGATGTGGTCGTCCTGGGTGAGCTTGCCCAGCCCCATCGAGGACAGGTGGAAGCGCAGGAAGCGTTCCTCCTCGTTGAGCTCGATCTCGATCATGCGCAGCAGTTTCTGGTTCTGCGCCTTGCTGTAGAGGGCCATGTGGAACAGACGGTTGAGCCGGCCGATCTCGGCGTGGCGGGTCTCATTTTCCAGCTGGCGGATGTATGCCCTGGCCTGGGTGATGTCGTCGGCATCGAGCAAGGGGATCGACTGACGCAACGCCTCGGTCTCGAGCAGCACGCGCAGGGCGTAGGTGTCGACGGCATCCTCGCCGATCAGTGGTGCCACAACCGCACCTTTGTGCATCACCACCTGCAGCAGCGACTGGGCCTCGAGCTGGCGCAGCGCTTCGCGCACGGGCATGCGGCTGACGCCGAACAGGGTCGCCAGCTCTTGCTGGCGCACGGCGGTGCCCGGTGGCAGGCGGCCGTCGAGGATGGCACTGCGCAGGCGCTCTTCTATGACACTGCGGGCCAGGTGCGGCGGTACCTGCTCGCTGCCCAGCACGGTGCTCAGGAGTTTGGGTTTCTCAGCCACGCGGGGTTCGCCTCGGCAACATGAAAATTGGATCCAATAACCCTAGTGAGGGAAGGGGGCGCTTGTCAAACGGATTGATCAAGCGGGTGCGCCATGGCGCACTCACGAAACGCGGCTATCGTGAAGCAAGTTGTCGGCATTGGGAAGATGGCCAAGGTCGCCAGCCCTTGTACGAAGCGGGTTTGCCGACAGTTGGCAGCACAGGCACCCGGTGCCATTGTCTTTTGCCGCGCCAGCCCGCACCATCGCTGCTTTCGACTGATCTGAACGGGTGTCCGCAGTGGCGATACCTTGGCCTCTCAATGCGACCGCACGCCGGCTCGGCCTTGCCGTGCTGCTCGGCTGCCTGTGGCTGGGCGCTACCCAGGCGGATTGGGACTTCTCGCAGATCAGCCGCCGTGCGCAGGCCCTGTATGGTCCGCTGGGGCCGGGGCAGGGGCGTATAGATGCCTGGCAGAACCTGCTGGCGACACAGAAGCAGGGCAGCGAGCTGGAGCAGTTGCAGGTAGTCAACCTGTTCTTCAACAAGCAGTTGCGCTACGTCGAGGACATCGACCTGTGGCACGAGGTCGATTACTGGGCCACGCCGGTGCAGTCGCTGATCAAGGGCGCGGGCGACTGCGAGGACTATGCCATCGCCAAGTACTTCAGCCTGCGGCGCATGGGCGTCCCGGCGGAAAAGCTGCGCATCACCTACGTCAAGGCCTTGCGCCAGAACCGTGCGCACATGGTCCTGACCTATTATTCAAGCCCACAGGCCCAGCCGCTGGTGCTCGACAGCCTGATGGACGCGATCAAGCCGGCCAGCCAGCGTACCGACCTGCTGCCGGTGTATGCCTTCAACGGTGAAGGCCTGTGGCTGACTGGCGCTGGCGGCAACAAGAAGGTCGGTGACACCAAGCGCCTGTCGCGGTGGCAGGACTTGCTGAAGAAAATGCAGGCCGAAGGGTTCCCGGCCGAACCGGTTTACTGAAGGAGCACAGATGTCACTGTTCAAACAATTGCTGCTAGCCATTTGCCTGTTCCTGGTGGTCGCCTTCAGTGGCAGCTTCATGGTCAGCCTGGAGAGCTCGCGCAGCCAGTATGTCAACCAGCTGCGCTCCCATGCCCAGGATGCGGCGACCGCGCTGGCGCTGTCGCTGACGCCGAACATCGATGACCCGGCGATGGTCGAGCTGATGGTCAGCTCGATTTTCGACAGTGGCTACTATTCGAGCATCAAGGTCATCGACCTGGATTCCAATGCCGTGCTGGTCGAGCGCCATGCCGAGCCCGATGCGGGAAGCGTGCCGGGCTGGTTCATCCAGCTGATCGGCCTGGACCCGGCCGGTGGCGACGCCATTGTCAGCCGTGGCTGGCAGCAGGCGGCGCGGGTCGAGGTGATCAGCCATCCGATGTTCGCCCTGGCCAAGCTCTGGCAGAGCGCCCTGGGCAGCTTGGGCTGGCTGCTGCTGTGCGGCGCGGCGAGTGCGGTGCTCGGGGCGCTGCTGCTGCGTCGCCAACTGCGGCCGCTTGACTATATGGTGGCGCAGTCCCACGCCATTGCTCGCCGTGAGTTCCTCAGCCTGCCGGAGTTGCCGCGTACACCCGAGCTGCGCCGGGTGGTGCAGGCGATGAACCAGATGGTCGAGAAGCTCAAGGCGCTGTTCACCGAACAGGCCGAGCGCAGCGAGAAGCTGCGTGCCGAGTCGTACCAGGACAGCCTCACCGGGCTGGCCAACCGTCGATACTTCGAAATGCAGCTCAACGCCCGGGTCAGCAATCTGGAGGAGGCCCGTGCCGGCTACCTGCTGTTGCTGCGGGTCCAGGACCTGGCGGGCCTGAACGCGCGCCTGGGGGGCCAGCGCACCGACCAGTTGCTGCAGGCAGTGGGCGAGCAGTTGCGCCGCACCTGCGCGAACTTCCCCGAGACCAACGACCTGATCACCCGCAGTCGTGGCGGCGAGTTCGCGGTGCTGGCGCCGGGCATGGTGCATGAGGAGGCGATCCAGTTGGCTCAAGCCCTGGAGACCACCTTGCAGAGCCTGCACGAGACCGGCGCCAGCGATGTCGACCCGGTGGCCTGCATTGGCCTGGCGCCTTACAGCCCCGGGGATGCCCCGCAAGCGCTGCTCAAGCTTGCCGACGAGGCCCTGGCCCGCGCCGAGAGCCAGCCCGCGCCGGGCTGGGTGTGCCTGGAGCAGGGCGCCGCAGGCCAGGCCGCCGACAGCCACCACGCCTGGCACACGCGCCTGGACCAGGCACTGGACAAAGGGCAGTTCGAGCTGTTCTTCCAGCCCGTCGTGGATGCCAGGGCGCCGGAGCGGGTGCTGCACTACAAGGTCATCTCGCGCCTGCACGACGAGCAGGGTGAAGCCCTGGCGGCCGGCCGCTTCCTGCCGTGGCTGGAGCGCTTCGGCTGGATGGCGCGGCTGGACCTGCTGGTGCTGGAGAAAGTGCTCAGGCACTTGCAGGGGCATGGCGAGGCGCTCGCGCTGAACCTGTCGGCCGCGACCCTGGCCGATCCCAAGGCGCTGCAGCGAGTCTACGAGCTGCTGGGGCAGCATGGCGCGCTGGGGCGGCGGCTGACCTTCGAGATCGGCGAAGAGCAGTTGCCCGAGCAATCGGTGCTGGAGCATCTGACCCGACGCCTGCGCGCCCTGGGCTTCAGCCTGGCGCTGCAACGCTTCGGCGGGCGCTTCAGCATGATCGGCAACCTCGCCCACCTGGGCCTGGCCTACCTGAAGATCGACGGTGGCTATATCCGCAGCATCGACCAGGAGCGGCACAAGCGCCTGTTCATCGAGGCCATCCAGCGCGCGGCGCACAGCATCGACCTGCCGTTGATCGCCGAGCGGGTGGAGACCGAAGGGGAGCTGAAGGTACTACGGGAGATGGGCGTGCAGGGAATTCAAGGGCAACTGGTAGGTGGGCCGGCACCCTGGCGTTAAGTTAAAGCCTGTGGGAACGGATAAACCCGCTCTCATGGAACAAAACACAATTCTTTGATTTGACTGAGGCAGCGTGGGAGCGGGCTTGCCCCGCGATGCGACGTTTGGCACCGGCTACGCCGGTGATCGCGGGGCAAGCCCGCTCCCACGCTGGAACTCTGTTACCTGCGAGACAGCGTAGCCCGAAGGGCTGGGTGATCAGATCAACCCGCCGTTCTCATCGTCCTCGATCAAGTTGTTCAGGCCGCCTAGCGCCTCACGTGCGCTGGCGCGACTGAGCAGCTTGGCCTGGGCACCGGGCGGCAGGTCGGTGATGCTGAACACGCCCTTGGCGGTCAGTACCTCGATCAGGTCCTCCAGTACCCGGATCATGTCCAGGTCGCTCTGCTTGAGCTGCTTGAGGCTGTTCTCGACAACGTTGTCGGCGAACCATTCCTGGATCTCGGCATTGTCTGCCGGGACCATGTCGTTAAAACCACCGAATTCGGCGGCTTCAACCCGCAGCAAACGGCCGTCAGCGTCGCGTTGCACGTAGAACATGGCGGCGTCCCTCGTCACGATGAATCCTTTTTGGTAGTCAGCAGCATAGGCAAAGTTCACCGGGCATGTAAGCCCGGTGCACGAGTATGCGCGTGAAGGGATGGCTGGAAAAGCCCGCGCCCCCAACGGCGGCCCTTGCGGGCCGCCGTAGAGAGGCAGGGATCAGCTGTTGGAGTTGTCGATCTTGATGGTCGGGTCGGCACCGCTGATCAACGAGTTGATCGTGGTGTTGGACCAGTTCACGCCCTCGAGCTTGATGGTCACGTCGGCGTTGGCCAGGCCACCGGCGGCGTTGAGCTTGCCTTCGGTGCTGACCTGCAGGGTCGACTCGCCATTGACCGTGGTGATCTTCAGGAAGTTGTCGATGGTGCTGGCCTTCTCGCCCTGGAGCAGGTCGCTCAGGTCGAGGCGGTCGCCCTCGCTGGCCTTGAAGTCCTTGATCACGTCCTTGCCCAGGTCGCCGGACTTCCACACGAAGGTGTCGGCACCGCTGCCACCGGTCATGATGTCGTCACCCTTGCCGCCGATGAGGATGTCATTGCCGGCACCGCCGAACAGGATGTCGTTGCCTTCGCCGCCGAGCAGGGTGTCGTTGCCGGTGCCACCGAGCAGGATGTCATTGCCCTTGCCGCCGTCGATGTAGTCGTTGCCACCCTGGCCGAAGATGATGTCGTTGCCGTTGCCGCCCAGCAGGGTGTCGGCGCCGTCGTTGCTGCGCGAGACATCGAACTCGGCGTAGTTCTCGGTGATGTACTTGTGCATCGCCCGTGCGTCCACGCTGCCCGCGTCGACGCCCAGCTTGTCGGCGACATAGCCGCGGATCGCCTCGACACCGGTGCCGGCAACACCGTCGAAGACCATCAGGTCGCCGAAGATGATGTCGTTGCCGTCGCCGCCGTTGACCGTGTCATTGCCCGGCTGGGTGACTTCGGTATGGCCGAGGATGGCTTCGGCCAGCTTGCTCGGGTCGATGTTGGTCTGCGGCTTGCCGTCGGTGTCGTATGGTTTCAGGTCGTTGGTGTTGACGCCGTTGTTGAGGCCGATGGCCTCGACTTGGGACAGGCCCGAGAGCAGCTTGAAGCTGTCCTGCGAGTTGCTCGTGGTGGTGCTGTTGGTGTCGTAGCCCAGGCCGCCACGCGAAGACAGCTCATAGGTGCCGTTGCCTTCGGCATGCAGTTCGCCCGATACGCCGTATTTCCAGCCGTTGCGGTAGTACTGCACCTGCAGGTTGCCGGCGTTGTCGATGCTGACGTAGTTGGTGTTGCTGCTGTCGATGTAGCCGTTGTAGGCCATGCCCGGCTTGTAGTTGATCGAAGCCAGGAAGGTGTCCAGGGTGATGCCCGAGGTCCCCAGGGTCGGGTTGGGGTTCTCGTTGGCCTGGTAGTAGGTCGGCTTGCCGTCGGTGATGAAGAACGTCTGGTTGCTGCCGGTGTTGCCACCATCCTTGAGGTTCTGGAACCAGTTGGCGGTGGTCTTGAAGGCGTCCTCGTAGTTGGTGCCGCCGTCCGCCCGCAGGTTGTTCAGGGCGTTGAGCAACTGCTGCAGGCCGGCATCGTTCAGGGTTACCGCAACGCTGCTCTTGACCTGGGTGGCGAAGTCCACCAGCAGGATGTTCACGGTGCCCGCCTGGTCGCCCTTGACGCTGGCGGCCAGGGTCTTGAACACCGACTCCAGGGATTTCTTCGCCGCATCCACGCCGGACGAGCCCATGCTGCCCGAGGTGTCGACGATGAAGGCGAGGTTGTAGTCCTGGCCCGGCACCACGTGCAGGCCGGTGACGTCGGCCACCACCACATCGTTGCCGTCGGTGCCGGTGATGTTGTCGCTGTCCGAGGACAGGTTGCTGGTGGTGTAGGACTGCGGGTAGACCGTGACCTTGATGGTGCCTTCGCTGGTCGCGGTGCTGCCGCCGACGCTCTCGGTGGAGGTCGAGCTGACCTTCACGTCGAACTGGCCGGCATAGTAGGCCGGTGGCTTGATGGTCAGGCTGCCCAGGTTCCAGCCGGTGACGTCCACCGCGTCCTTGCCGACGGTGATGGTGTGGCCGGCATTGTCGGCCAGCACCGAGCCTGCCGGGATGCCGCTGAGCTTGACGCTCAGGGCCTCGGAGCCGTCAGTGTCGGTGAGGTTGGTGCTGATGCCCACCAGCTTGACCGGGGCGCCGTTCTCGCCGCCTTCGTTGAGCTTGTAGCCGTCGTAGTAGCCTTGGTTGTTGCTGCCGTGCAGGTCGCCGACGGTCACGCCGGCGTTGGTCAGGTCCTTGACGCTCGGGTACATCGGGATGTTCGAGCTGTTGAGGTCGGTGACCGCGCCGTTGCCCACCTTGATGTTGACGTCCAGGCTGCCGGGGCCGGACTGGTTGGCGTTGTAGATCTCCAGGGTGTAGTAGCCGCTGGTGGTCGGGGTGAAGCTGCCGGAGATGGCGCCGCTGCTGTTGCCCCAGGTACCGCTGGCGACGTTCTTGCCGCCCACGACGATCTGCAGGCTGTCATCGGCGGTGCCACTGAACGAGTAGGTCTTGCCGGCTTCGAGGTAGATCAGGCCGGAGGTCTTCGAGCCTGTGCCAGGCGACACGGTGGCGACCGTGTCGACACCGGTGACGGTCTCGCTCTTGCTGGCGTTGCCGGAGTTGGCGAAGACGTTCTTCAGCGCATCGCCGGTGATGCCGTTGCCGTTGTTACCCAGGCCGGTGAGGCTGTTCCAGGTTTCCTTGAGCAGGCCGATGGAGTTGACGTTGTTGTTGCCGATGTTCAGGTCAGGCTTGTCGGCCACTGGCGCGATATCGACCTTCATGGTCACTTCGCCGCCGGCGTTGGTGCCGTCGTTGGGCTTGTACTTGATCTGCGCGTAGTCGGCCTGCTTGTTGCCCACGCCGCTGCCGCCATAGCCGTCGACGCCCGACTGGTTGGCCAGCGGCACGAACTTGAGCTTGCCGGCGGCGATGTCGGCCTGGCTGATGTTCTGGTTCAGCGACACATCGACCCACGAGGTGCCGTTGAAGAACTTCAGGCTGCCCAGGTCCGGCAGCTTGCTGATGGTCACCGACAGGCCGCTGTTGCCATCGGCGTCGCTGACGTTGAAGTCGCCCCACTTGAACACGTAGTCGGTGTCTTCGCTGCCGGTCACGGCGCCACCGGTCGACACCGGCGCGTGGTCGTTGTCGATGATGGTGGTGGTGACGCTGGACTTGCTGGCGTCGACTTGCAGGTTCTCGAAGCCGCCGCCTGTGGCGCCGCTGATCTTGACCGTGAAGTTCTCCGAACCCTCGACCAGCTTGTCGTCGATGGTCTTGATGTCGAAGGTGGTGCCGCTGCTGCCCGCCGGGATCTTCACGGTGACCACACCGGTAAAGTCCTGGCCGTCGGTGGCGGTGCCGCTGTAGGTCAGGGTGATGGTCACCTCGGACTTCGACGGGTTGCTCAGGGTCAGGTTGTAGTGGGCGGTATCGCCTTCGGTCACCGAGGTGTCGCCGCTGATGCCGACGGTGGTGAGGTCGCCCTGGCCGCTCGGCTCGTCGGTGACGCTGGTGGTGACGGTATTGCTGCCCAGGGTCAGTTTCTCGAAGTTGTCGCCACCGGCGACCGTTTCGATCTTGTTGACGATGTTCGGCTGGCCACCGAGGTACGGGTCGTCCTTGGCGGTGATGGTGAAGGTGCCGCTGGCGCTGCCGGCCGGGATGCTGACCTTGGTGCCATCGGTCAGGGTGAAGGTCAGGCCGTTGTGGCCGGTGACCGACAGGCCCTGGGCGTTGGTCAGGGTCACGGTGTAGGTGACCTGGCCGCCTTCGCTGACGGTGGTCTTGTCGGCGGACAGGGTGGCGACCACTTCACTGATGGTATCGCTGATCTGCACGGTGGCGTTGCCACCCAGCTCGAGGTTCTCGAAGGTCTTGCCGGTGACCGCGGCATCGGTGATGCCGACGGTCAGCGAGCTGCCATCCTTGAACACGTCGTCGCCTTGGGCGGCGGCCTTGTACTCGACCTGGGTCTGGCCAGCCGGAATGATCACCTTGGCACCGTTGCTCAGGGTCACGGTCAGGTCCTGGTCGAGCTTCTGGCTGACCTTGACGGTGAACGATGGCTGCTGGTCTTCGGTGACGTTGCCGTTGCCGACAATGGTGACCGAGACCTTGTCGCCCTGGTTGCCGGTACCCGGGGTGCCCGAACCTGGCTCGTCGGTGACGGTAGTCTTCACTTCGTTCTGGCCCAGGGTCAGTTTTTCGAAGTTGTCGCCGCCGGTGACGCCGGTGATCTTGTTGCTGATGGTCGGCTGGCCACCGACGAATACGTCGTCTGGCGCATTGATGGTGAAGGTGCCGCTGGCGCTGCCGGCCGGGATGGTGACCTTGGTGTCGTCGGTGAGGGTGAAGGTCAGGCCGTTGTGGCCGGTGACCGACAGGCCCTGGGCGTTGGTCAGGGTCACGGTGTAGGTGATCTGGCCGCCCTCGGACACGGTGCTCTTGTCGGCGGACAAGGTGGCCACGACTTCACTGATGGTGTCGGTGATCTGCACGGTGGCATTGCCACCGAGTTCCAGGTTCTCGAAGGTCTTGCCGGTGACTGTGGCGTCGGTGACGCCTACGGTCAGCGAGCTGCCATCCTTGAACACGTCGTCGCCCTGGGCGGCGGCCTTGTACTCGACCTGGGTCTGGCCGGCCGGGATCACCACCTTGGCGCCATTGCTCAGGGTCACGGTCAGGTCCTGGTCGAGCTTCTGGCTGACCTTGACGGTGAACGACGGCTGTTGGGCTTCGTTGACATCGCCATTGCCGACGATGGTGACCGAGACCTTGTCGCCCTGGTTGCCGGTACCTGGGGTACCCGAACCTGGTTCGTCGGTCACCGTGGTGGTCAGCGTGTTGTTGCCGAGAGTCAGCTTCTCGAAGTTGCCGCCACCGGTGACGGACTCGATCTTGTTGACGATGCTCGGCTGGCCGCCGACGAACACGTCGTCCTTGGCGGTGATGGTCACGGTACCGGTGGCGCTGCCCGCCGGGATGGTGACCTTGGTGCCGTCGGTGAGGGTGAAGGTCAGGCCGTTGTGGCCGGTGACCGACAGGCCCTGGGCGTTGGTCAGGGTCACGGTGTAGGTGAACTGGCCACCCTCGGCAACCGTGGTCTTGTCAGCGGACAGGGTCGCGACCACTTCGCTGATGGTGTCGGTGATCTGCACGGTGGCCGAACCGCCGAGCTCGAGATTCTCGAAGGTCTTGCCGACCACGCTGGCATCGGTGATGCCGACGGTGAGCGGGCCGCCGTCCTTGAACACGTCGTCGCCCTGGACCGGCGCCTTGTACTCGACCTGGGTCTGGCCGGCCGGGATCACCACCTTGGCGCCATTGCTAAGGGTCACGGTCAGGTCCTGATCGAGCTTCTGGCTGACCTTGACGGTGAACGACGGTTGCTGGGCTTCGTTGACATCGCCGTTGCCGACGATAGTGACCGAGACCTTGTCGCCCTGGTTGCCGGTGCCCGGGGTGCCCGAGCCCGGCTCGTCGGTGACCGAGGTCTTCACTTCGTTCTGACCCAGGGTCAGTTTCTCGAAGTTGTCGGCACCGCTGACGCCGGTGATCTTGTTGCTGATGGTGGCCTGGCCGCCGACGAACACGTCGTCCGGCGCGTTGATGATGGCGGTGCCAGTGGCGCTGCCGGCCGGGATGGTGACCTTGGTGCCGTCGGTCAGGGTGAAGGTCAGGCCGTTGTGGCCGGTGACCGACAGGCCCTGGGCGTTGGTCAGGGTCACGGTGTAGGTGATCTGGCCGCCCTCGGAAACGGTGGTCTTGTCGGCGGACAAGGTGGCCACGACTTCACTGATGGTGTCGGTGATCTGCACGGTGGCGTTGCCGCCCAGTTCCAGATTCTCGAAGGTCTTGCCGGTGACCGTGGCATCGGTGATGCCGACGGTCAGCGAGCTGCCGTCCTTGAACACATCATCGCCTTGGGCGGCGGCCTTGTATTCGACCTGGGTCTGGCCAGCCGGAATGATTACCTTGGCACCGTTGCTCAGGGTCACGGTCAGGTCCTGGTCGAGCTTCTGGCTGACCTTGACGGTGAACGACGGCTGCTGGGCCTCGTTGACATCGCCATTGCCGACGATGGTGACCGAGACCTTGTCGCCCTGGTTGCCGGTACCCGGGGTGCCCGAACCTGGCTCGTCGGTGACGGTGGTCTTCACTTCGTTCTGACCCAGGGTCAGTTTCTCGAAGTTATCCGCACCGGTGACGCCGGTGATCTTGTTGCTGATGGTCGGCTGACCACCGACGAATACGTCGTCTGGCGCATTGATGGTGAAGGTGCCGCTGGCGCTGCCCGCCGGGATGGTGACCTTGGTGCCGTCGGTGAGGGTGAAGGTCAGGCCGTTGTGGCCGGTGACCGACAGGCCCTGGGCGTTGGTCAGGGTCACGGTGTAGGTGATCTGGCCGCCCTCGGAAACGGTGGTCTTGTCGGCGGACAAGGTGGCCACGACTTCACTGATGGTGTCGGTGATCTGCACGGTGGCGTTGCCACCCAGTTCCAGGTTCTCGAAGGTATGGCCCGGAACCGTGGCATCGGTGATACCGACGGTCAGCGAGCTGCCGTCCTTGAACACGTCGTCGCCCTGTGCGGCGGCCTTGTACTCGGTCTGGGTCTGACCTGCCGGGATCACCACCTTGTCGCCGTTGGACAGGGTGACGGTCAGGTCGTAGCCAAGCTTCTGGCTGACCTTGACGGTGAACGACGGCTGCTGGGCCTCGTTGACATCGCCGTTGCCGACGATGGTGACGGACACCTTGTCGCCCTGGTTGTCGGTGCCTGGAGTACCAGTGCCCGGCTCGTCGGTCACGGAGGTTTGCACTTCGTTCTGACCCAGGGTCAGTTTCTCGAAGTTGTCGGCACCGGTGACGCCGGTGATCTTGTTGCTGATGGTGGCCTGGCCGCCAACGAAGACGTCGTCAGGCGCCGTGATGATGGCGGTACCGCTGGCGCTGCCGGCCGGGATGCTGACCTTGGTGCCGTCGCTGAGGGTAAAGGTCAGGCCGTTGTGGCCGGTGACCGACAGGCCCTGGGCGTTGGTCAGGGTCACGGTGTAGGTGATCTGGCCGCCCTCGGACACGGTGGTCTTGTCGGCGGACAAGGTGGCCACGACTTCGCTGATGGTGTCGGTGATCTGCACGGTGGCGTTGCCGCCCAGTTCCAGATTCTCGAAGGTCTTGCCGGTGACCGCGGCGTCGGTGATGCCGACGGTCAGCGAGCTGCCATCCTTGAATACATCGTCGCCCTGGGCCGCGGCCTTGTACTCGACCTGGGTCTGGCCGGCCGGGATCACTACCTTGGCGCCATTGCTCAGGGTCACGGTCAGGTCCTGGTCGAGCTTCTGGCTGACCTTGACGGTGAACGACGGCTGCTGGTCTTCGGTGACGTTGCCGTTGCCAACGATGGTGACCGAGACCTTGTCGCCCTGGTTGTCGGTGCCTGGCGTGCCAGTGCCTGGCTCATCGGTCACGCTCGTGGTGACGGTGTTGTCACCCAGAGTGAGCTTCTCGAAGTTGTCGGCGCCACTGACACCCTCGATCTTGTTGACGATCGAAGGTTGGCCACCGACGAATACGTCGTCTGGTGCGGTGATTGTGAAGGTACCGCTGGCGCTACCGGCCGGGATGGTGACCTTGGTGCCATCGGTCAGGGTGAAGGTCAGGCCATTGTGGCCGTTGACCGGCAGACCCTGGGCGTTGGTCAGGGTGACGGTGTAAGTGATCTGTCCGCCTTCGGACACGGTGGTCTTGTCCGCAGTCAGGGTCGCAACGACCTCGCTGATGGTGTCGGTGATCTGCACCGAGGCGTTGCCGCCCAGTTCCAGATTCTCGAAGGCCTTGCCGTCGACGGCGGCATCGGTGATGCCGACGGTCAGGGTGTCACCGTCTTTGAAGACGTCATCACCTTGGGCTTTCGCCTTGTACTCGGCCTCGGTCTGACCGGCCGGAATGACGACCTTGTCGCCGTTGGACAGGGTCACGGTCAGGTCGTGGTCCAGTTTCTGGCTGACCTTGACGGTGAAGGCCGGCTGCTGGTCTTCGGTGACATCGCCCTTGCCGACGATGGTGACGGTGACCTTGTCGCCCTGGTTGTCGGTACCTGGAGTGCCGGTGCCCGGTTCGTCAGTGATGGAGGTTTTCACTTCGTCCTGACCCAGGGTCAGTTTTTCGAAGTTGTCGGCACCAGTCACGCTTTCCAGTTTGTTGGTGATGGTCGGTTGACCACCAACGAACACATCGTCCGGTGCAGTGATGGTGAAGGTGCCGCTGGCGCTGCCGGCCGGGATGGTGACCTTGGTGCCATCGGTCAGGGTGAAGGTCAGGCCGTTATGGCCGTTGACCGGCAGACCCTGGGCGTTGGTCAGGGTGACGGTGTAGGTGATCTGGCCGCCTTCGGACACAGTGGTCTTGTCGGCAGTCAGGGTCGCAACGACCTCGCTTACTGTGTCGGTGATCTGAACGGAGGCGTTGCCACCCAGTTCCAGATTCTCGAAGGCCTTGCCGTCGACGGCGGCATCGGTGATGCCGACGGTCAGGGTGTCACCGTCTTTGAAGACGTCATCACCTTGGGCTTTCGCCTTGTACTCGGCTTCGGTCTGACCGGCTGGAATGACGACTTTGTCGCCATTCGACAGAGTCACGGTCAGGTCGTGGTCCAGTTTCTGGCTGACCTTGACGGTGAAGGCCGGCTGCTGGTCTTCGGTGACATCGCCTTTGCCAACGATGGTGACGGTGACCTTGTCGCCCTGGTTATCGGTACCTGGCGTGCCGGTGCCAGGTTCGTCAGTGACGGAGGTCTTCACTTCGTCCTGACCCAGGGTCAGTTTTTCGAAGTTGTCGGCGCCGGTGACACCTTCCAGCTTGTTGGTGATGGTCGGTTGGCCACCAACGAACACATCGTCCGGAGCGGTGATGGTGAAGGTACCGCTGGCGCTGCCGGCTGGAATGGTGACCTTGGTGCCGTCGGTGAGGGTGAAGGTCAGGCCATTGTGGCCATTGACCGGCAGACCCTGGGCGTTGGTCAGGGTCACGGTGTAGGTGATCTGGCCGCCTTCGGACACCGTGGTCTTGTCGGCGGTGAGGGTCGCGACGACTTCGCTGACGGTGTCGGTGATCTGCACCGAGGCGTTGCCGCCCAGTTCCAGATTTTCGAAAGCCTTGCCATCAACGGCGGCATCGCTGATGCCGACGGTCAGGGTATCGCCGTCCTTGAAGACGTCATCACCTTGGGCCTTGGCCTTGTACTCGGCTTCGGTCTGGCCAGCAGGGATCACCACCTTGTCGCCATTGGACAGAGTGACAGTCAGGTCATGGTCGAGCTTCTGGCTGACCTTGACGGTGAAGGCTGGCTGCTGGTCCTCGGTGACATCGCCTTTGCCGACGATGGTGACAGTGACCTTGTCGCCCTGGTTGTCGGTACCTGGCGTGCCAGTGCCTGGCTCGTCGGTCACGGTCGTGGTGATCGTGTTGTCGCCGAGGGTCAGCTTCTCGAAGTTGTCTGCGCCGCTGACGCT